>NZ_JANSIK010000180.1:0-16434 GCF_047462035.1 Synechococcus sp. R5-15
AAACAGAATGCTATCGCTGCATAGTTGAACAGTGATGTTCAGCAGTGTTCAGCGTAAATGTATCAGCCTCGTATCCTCTCCACCAAAATATCCAAAATCTTCGTGATGGGGCCAAGTCAACCTGCTTTTCTCGACAACAGTGCTAGGATTTGTCGATCGAAACAGTGGCACCATGTCCCCAGAGATCCCGACCGGGCCAGACAAAGACGGCCTCTGTCCAAGCGCAGCCTCGTTTGCCATACTGAAGAAAGATTGTAAATATTTGTTAACGCCATGACTGTCTCTGCTTTGGATTCCGCCAACCCCGCCCGTTTACAGGAGATCGCTCAACGCTTGCGCAGCCCGCGTTCTGCAGACCGGATGGTGGCCTTGGCCCAGTTGCGGGATGTGCCGGCAGAGCAGGCGGTGCCGCTGATTTTGCAGGTCATCGACGATGAGAACCTGCAGGTGCGCTCTTTTGCCGTCTTTGCCCTGGGGATCAAGCAAACGGACGCCTGTCTGCCCAAGTTGCTGGAAATCCTCACCCAAGACCCGGATTATGGCATTCGCGCCGACGCGGCAGGTGCCCTGGGCTACTTGGAAGATCCGCGGGCTTTTGAAGCTTTAGTGCGTGCTTTCTACGAGGATGTAGAATGGCTGGTGCGCTTCAGTGCCGCGGTGGCCTTGGGGAACTTGAAGGATCCGCGGGCTTACGAGGTGCTTCTGCGAGCCTTGGATGGGCCGGAGGTGTTGCTGCAGCAAGCGGCCATTGCGGCTTTGGGGGAACTGGGGGATCCGCGGGCCCTGGATCACATCCTGCGGTTTGCCCAATCGGAAGACTGGCTGGTGCGGCAGCGGCTGGCCCAAGCGCTGGGCAATTTGCCTTCCCCCAAGAGCGTTTCTGCTCTCAACTACCTGGCCAGGGATCCCCACGATAGCGTTGCGGCGGCGGCTCTGGATTCGCTGCGGCGCTTGCGGCAAAGGGGCATCTCAGAAACCACCCCTGAGAAGGGATCCGGGCCAGCCAATTCTGAGGAAGGCTAAAGTAAAGATCCCGGCTCAGCTTGTTCCGGGTTCCCCAATCCCCAGAGAGAGGCCTCCTCTGTTTCCGGCTGAGCCTTTCTTTTCCTAGGATCCCTTGTCTCAATGGTTATCAGCCCCCACTCATCGGTTTCACCTGTTGCATCCCCGTCGCGGCCCCGCATTGTGGCGGCCCTTTCTGGGGGTGTGGATAGCTCTACGGTGGCGGCCCTTTTGCAGGAACAGGGCTACGCCGTGGAGGGGGTCACCCTCTGGCTCATGAGGGGGAAGGGGCAGTGCTGTACCGAAGGCTTGGTGGATGCGGCAGCTGTTTGTGAGCAGCTGGGGATCCCGCACCATGTGGTGGATAGCCGCGAGCTGTTCCAGGCCAACATTGTCGATTACCTGGTAGCCGGCTACGCGGAGGGCATTACTCCCCTGCCCTGCTCCCAATGCAACAAAACGGTGAAGTTCGGCCCCCTGCTGGCCTATGCCCGCGAAAAGCTGGGCATCTCGCAGATGGCCACCGGCCACTACGCACGGGTGCGCTTTAACGCCGAGCTAGGACGTTACCAACTCCTGCGGGCGGTAGATCGGCAGAAGGATCAGTCCTATTTTCTCTACGACCTCAGCCAAGAGCACCTAGCCCATAGCCTCTTCCCCTTGGGCGAGTACACCAAGGCCCAAACCCGTCAGTTGGCTGCCCGCTACGGGCTGGTTACAGCCGACAAGCCCGAAAGCCAGGATCTCTGCTTGATTGAAACCTATGGCTCGATGCGGAGCTTTTTGGATCAATACCTTGGGCAAAGGCCAGGGGAAATCGTCGATACCCAGGGGCGAGTGCTGGGATCCCATGAGGGCATCCACCACTACACGGTGGGCCAGCGCAAGGGGTTGGGGATTGCCTCTTCCCGTCCGCTTTACGTGGTGCGCATCGATGCGGCCATGAACCGCGTTGTCGTGGGGGAACGGGAGGAGGCTACCCAGGCTGAAGCGTGGGTAAGCCAAGTCAACTGGGTCTCTATCCCGGCGCCGACGGCATCCTTGGCTGTTGAGGTTCAGGTGCGCTACCGTACCCCCCCAGTGCCCGCCATGGTGATCCCGGAATCGCCAGAGCGGGTAAAGCTGCAGTTTGCCGAGCCGCAGTTTGGGGTCACTCCTGGCCAAGCCGCCGTCTGGTACCACGGGGATCTCCTGCTGGGGGGAGGGATCCTGGAGCGCCCTTCTCCCTAGGCCAACTGCAACTTCCCTCTCGCCAGGGGGGAAGGATTGGGGGTGAGGGCAAGCCAAACTACGCTGCTTGCGCTTGCAGCTGCTGCAGGGATCGGAACAGGAGCACTGTATAGATATCGAGGATAGGCGCAACTGCCGTGGCGGCAGCATTCCCAACCACAGCCGCACCTAGGGTATCTCCCAGGATCCCCCCAACAGAAAACGAAATCAGGATCGCGATGCCGAAGATCAAACCCACGGCCAGAAATGCCCAAAACACCCCCCACCAACGGCCCCTGACGAGGTTCCAACTGTAGCCCAACCCTTCCGTGGCACCTTTGTCTTCCAGGACAATCGCGCAGAGCGTGAAAGCCAGCCTTATCCCCCAGTAGATGCCGGGAAGTACAAGCAGCAGCATCCCCAGCGAGACAATCAGCACCAGCAGGATGCTGCCGAATACCAGAGGCACTGCCTTGGAGACAGCTTGATCCAGACTGTTGCCCAGGGGAGGAGTGCGCTGCTTCAAGTGCTGATCCACCAGCCAAAAGGCTGCCCCTGCCAGGATGGGCAGGCCGATCAGGCCATAGGCCAAGTTGAGGATCCCCCCGGCAAGCGGGATCAGCTCCGCGACGATGGGAATGATAAAGCCAGGAGAGGCCAGGATCAGCAGCGGCCTATAGATGGGGCCCGCCATCTCGAATGACCGCTGCAGGAGCGGGATGGGGCTGAGGGTAGCGTTTTGCATGACAGAGGGATCCTCGTGGGCGACCAAGTTCACCCCCTTCATACCACGGGATCCCGGCTTTGGTTCTGGGAGCAGGCTTAAGAAAGTCTGTATTGCTTTGTACAGATCTAGGCGGATTTTTGGAGGATCCACGCCGCTGCCTGTTCGCCGCTGCGCAGGGATCCCTCGAGGCTGCTCTGGTGGGTGTATTCCCCGGCCCAAAGGAGGCCCGGCAAGCCGCTAAAGGTGGGAACCAGATGCTGCTGAAAGCCGGGGGGTTGTACAAACTGGGCAAAAGGGATCCGGTACACCCGCAGCAGGCGCAGTTGCTCCAAGGGGGCTTTATCGCTACGCGACGCTGCCGCGACGGGGAAGTAAGTTTGCAGCTCGGCCCGGCAGGCTTGGGCCAGCTCCTCGTCACCTAAGGGGGGATCCCCTAGCACCACCACCGAATACAGGTGTTGGCCAGGAGGAGCCAGCGCCGGGCTGATGCGGGTAAGTTGGACCCAATGGTTGATCCAGCCCTGGCCGGTGGCGTTGAGGTACAAGTAGGCGCCGCGGCTGAGGGAAAAGGGGGCGCAGAAGTAGAGACAGGTCACCGCTCGCCCCTGGGTGGGAATGGGGGTGGGGGCTTGAGGGCACAGCTCCGCCTGCCAGGCCCGTGCCTGAGGGGCATCAGTAGCACAAACTACCCACTCGGCAGGGATCTCTTCACCCTTGGCGGTGCGGATCCCGCGCACTTTCCCGTCTTCTGCCAGGATGCGCTCCACCGGGGCTTGGTAGCGAATCTGTTCGGGGGACAGGTGACCGGCCAGTTGTCGGGCCAGTTCTCCCATGCCCAAGGCCGGGGTGACAATGGATCCCTCGGCCATCATCTTGAAATAAAAGGCAAAGAGGCGGGCGCTACTGCCCAGATCCGGATCTAGAAGGATCCCGCGGAAAAAGGGGTAGAAAAAGTGCTGGCAGATCTGTTGGGAAAAGCCGTACTGCTCCAGAAACTCCCGCAGCGAGCAATCGGATCCCCCTAGCCCTTCTTGAAAAACCTGCTCCGGGCTGCGGCGCGCCAGCTCGGATCGCAATTGCAGCACCTTGAGCTTGTCCCCAAAGCTGGCCAAGGGGTTGAGCAAAGAGGGGAGAAGGCTGGACAGATCCCGTAGGGGATCCCCCAACAGCCAGCAGCGACCGGGTTGAGCCAAAATAGCGCCGGGCCGGTAGGGACGGGGATCGAGCTTGCCCAGATCCAAATGCTGTCGCACTTTGGGATAGGCGGTGAACAGCACCTGAAAGCCGCGATCCAGGCGAAAGCCATCCACCTTGTCGGTACGCACCCGCCCCCCAGGGCCGTCGCTTTTTTCCAGAACCAGGACATCCCTCCACCCCGCCTGGCTCAGCACTTTGGCGCAAGCCAAGCCGGCCAGCCCCGCCCCAATGATGACAACTTTGCCCATGCTCTGCCGGGATCCCTTCTTCGTCGAGTATTTTATCTGCTTGGATCCCACTAGGGCTGAGCTGGGTCGGCTGGCCCCCAAATGCGAATTGAGCCATCGGCGCCACCACTGAGAAGGGTCTGCCCATATCGCTGCGCGACGCTTCCGCGACCGGGGCCAAACAGCAAGACGCTCACCATCCAAGTCTGGCCGCCCAGGGTGCGCAACTGTTCTCCGCTGCGCAGATCCCAGAGCTTGATCTGGTGAGCGCGGTAATCGGTGCCGCTGGCGAGCAAGCGGCCATCAGGGCTGAGGGCAAGGGCGGCCAAGCCGGACAAAGTCTGGGGCAAGGTGCGCTCCAAGGATCCCGTGCCCAAGTTCCAGACCAAGATGCCACCGGTACTGCCAGCGAGCAAATAGCGGCCATCTGGGCTCAGAAGCACCTGCTCGATGGGGTAGTCGGCCTTTAGGGTTTCCAGCAAGGCCCCGCTGCCAGGATCCCAAAGGTGAACGGTGGGATCTCCATTAGCGGCCACCAAGATCCAAGGGGGGATCCCTTCAGATTGGTGGGAAGTATTCATACGGGTAGGTCTTGGGCCAAAGGCCACTGCTGTAATGCCAGCCCTCTGAGGGGTCTCCTGGGCGGCAGCAGTGGGAGGCGCCAGGGTGCGGATCAACTGGCCGTTGTCGGCCTGCCAAAGGCGGATGGTGCGGTCGGCGCTGCCACTGGCAATCCAACGACCATCGGGGCTAATGGCGACACTGTTGATCAACCCGGTGTGCCCTTGCAACTGCAGCCGCGCCAGCACATCCCCAGGCGAGAGAGCCGGATCCCCCAGGGTCGCCAGATCCCAGACCCGTACCGTCTTGTCTGCCCCCCCACTCACCAAAAAGGTACCATCTGGGCTGATGGCCAGTGCCTCAACGGATCCCTCGTGGCCTGCCCAGCTCTGGAGCAGTTGGCCAGCCTGGGGATCCCAAAGCCGGATCACGCCGTCGTCTCCCCCGGCAGCAAGGAGATTTCCATCCGGGCTGATGGCCAGAGCAGTGACGGCGACAGGGCCTTCCAGCGTAGCCTTGAGCTGCAAAGACTTGGCCCAGTCTGCCGGGTCGTTATCGCTACGCGACGCTTCCGCGACCGTGACGGCGGTGGGGACGGAGGCATGAGAACCGTTCTCGCGAGTAGGACGGAGTCCCAGGCCGTTGCGCTTTGCCGGGCCAGAGGATCCCGTTCTCGTGAGGGGGACAGAATCCTTGGGCTCCCCCCGCAGGCCAAGGTTCGCCCTCATCTGCCATACCCCTGCCACCGTCAACACCAGCAAAGCCGCTAAGCTGCCCCCCGCCCAAACCGGTGGGATCCGGGGACGCGCCCGCAGCGATACCGGAGAACGCGGTGGGGTGGTTGGCTCCTGTAAGGGCTCGGCGGCGACAGGGCTGGGCTGGGACAGGAGTTCGGCGGCAGGGGGGCTCTCGGCGGGGGGCAAAGCCTGCAAAGCGGCCAGAGCTGCTGTTGCTGAAGGAAAGCACTGTTGTGGGTTGCAGCTCACCAAACGATCCAGAAAAGCAGCAAAAGGAGCGCTAGTAGAGGCCAGATCGTGCCAGCGCAACTCCCCCGTCAACGGGTCGCGAAACAGCTTCTGGGGCGGGATCCCGCAGAGGGCCTGCAGGGCAATCAGCCCAAGAGCATAGAGGTCGCTGCAATGCCTGGGGCCATAGGGGTTCCCGAAGCCAGAGCCGGAAAAAGCCAGACCCTGTTCCTCACCCCCCCACTTCAACAACACCCATCGGCCATCCGCCTGACGGTAGATCAAGCGAGAGGGCTGCAGGTTGCAGCAGCTCACCCCTTCCCGGTTTAGGAAGGCCAAGGTTTGCAGCACATCCTGCAACAAGGCCCGTACCTCAGCCTCTGTCCAGTCGTGCCCCCAATGGCAGTGCATTTGGCGGGACGGAGTCGTTAGCTGGCCCTTCTCGGTTGTGTCGCCCAGCAATAGAGCTTGTTCCAGGGTGGGCCCTTCAACCCATTCTTCCACCCAATAAAACTCCCCCTCTTGCTCAAAGCAGGCCAACAGGCGGGGGATACCCTCGTGGGATCCCAAGTGTTCCCGCAGGGCCGCTTCTTGTTGAAAGAGATGCCGCAGCGAGGCGGAGTCCTCACCCCGTTCGCGGTGCAGAGCACTTTGGCCGGGCTGCCAGCGCCTGATCACCACCCGAAGCCGCTCAGGGTGATGGCCATCTTGTGCCAAGTAGGTTTGTCCGCTGGATCCCAGTGCTTCCAAGATCTGATAGCGGCCACCCAGGGTCTGCCCTACCATGGGGAGAGTGCGAACCTTTTCCTTCCGACCCATCATGCCATAGCGACGTGAGACTCAGGCTAACCGTTCACCCTTGCGTTCACGGTGCGGAGCGCCTGGGTGGGATAGAGTCCTCGCCGCATCAGTCCTCCACCGCCATGGCTGAGGTGAGCAGAGCAAAAAGCGAAAGGGGATCCCGACAGCCGCTTTCGGTCAACTTTCTCCCTGGAGCAGGCTGAGTTGCTCAGCGACCTGGGGGATGTTGTTGCAAAACCTGCTTCAAATATCGCCCTGTATGGGATCCGGGGTGCTCAGCCACCTGTTCTGGAGTGCCAACGGCGATGATCTGGCCGCCGCGGTCGCCGCCCTCTGGCCCCAAGTCAATAATCCAATCAGCACAGCGGAGAATGTCCAGGTTATGCTCGATCACCAGCACGGTGTTGCCTGTATCCACCAGCCGTTGCAGGACGTTCAAGAGCTTGTGGACATCGTAAAAAGACAAGCCGGTGGAGGGCTCATCCAGCAGATAGAGGGTTTTGCCGGTGGAGCGGCGGGCCAGTTCTGCGGCCAGCTTGACCCGTTGCGCTTCCCCACCGGAGAGGGTAGGAGCTGGCTGGCCCAGCTTGATGTAATCGAGGCCCACATCGGCCAAGGTCTGCAGGATCTTGGCGGCAGGAGGCAGGGCAGCGAAAAACTCCAGCGCCTCCCCCACCGTCATATCCAGGACTTCGGCGATGTTCTTGCCCTTGTACCTGACCTGCAGGGTTTCGCGGCTGTAACGGCTGCCCCCGCAGACTTCGCAGGTGACGTACACATCGGGCAGGAAGTTCATTTCAATCACGTTCACCCCCTGCCCTTTGCAGGCTTCACAGCGCCCCCCCTTGACATTGAAGGAAAAGTGGCCGGATGGGTAGCCTCTGGCCTTGGCATCCAAGGTTTGGGCAAAGGTTTGGCGGATCGGGTC
The DNA here is from genome assembly GCF_047462035.1 of Synechococcus sp. R5-15. NCBI lineage: Bacteria > Bacillati > Cyanobacteriota > Cyanophyceae > Synechococcales > Synechococcaceae > Synechococcus > Synechococcus sp. R5-15. The sequence continues at coordinate 7,618 of NZ_JANSIK010000180.1, forward strand.
GAACAGGCCGGTGTAGGTGGCAGGGTTGGAGCGGGGGGTACGGCCAATGGGAGATTGGTCGATGACGATCACCTTGTCGATGTGTTCGATGCCCTCAAGTTCTCCCATCTCCGCGGGTTGGGGCACCTTGTGTCCAAGATGGTGCTGCAGGGCAGGGTAGAGCAATTCGTTGACCAAGGTGGATTTGCCGGAGCCGGAGACGCCTGTAACACAGACCAACTTGCCCAGAGGGATCTCCACATCGATGTGCTTGAGGTTGTTTTTGTGGGCATTGGTGAGCTTGAGGGCAACCGCTTTCCCAGCCCGCCGCTGCGCAGGGGTCGGGATCCGCAGCCGCCCCGAAAGATAAGCTCCGGTGATGGAGCGCTCGCAGGCCATGATGTCCGCCAGGGATCCCTGGGCCACCACTTCCCCCCCGTGGATGCCGGCCCCAGGGCCGATATCGACGATGTGGTCGGCGGCACGGATGGTTTCTTCGTCGTGTTCCACCACGATCAGGGTGTTGCCCAGATCTCGCAGGCGAAACAGGGTTTGCAACAGGCGCTCGTTGTCCCGCTGGTGGAGGCCAATCGAGGGTTCGTCCAACACGTAGAGCACCCCCGTCAAGCCGGAGCCCATCTGGCTGGCCAGCCGGATCCGCTGCGCTTCGCCCCCGGAGAGGGTCATGGCCGGACGGGCCAGCGTTAGGTAGTCCAGGCCCACATCCACCAGAAACTGCAGCCGGGTTTTGATCTCCCGCAGCACCAGCTCGCCGATCTGCACTTGTCGCGGGGTAAGTTTCAACTGCTCCAGGCGGTGCAGGCAGTCGCGGATGGAGATCTCGGTGAGATCCGTGATGCGGTAGCCGCCGATGCGCACGGCCAGAGCTTCCGGCTTGAGACGGGATCCCCCACAGGCGGAACAGGGACGGTAGGTGAGGTAGGCTTCCAGCTTTTGCCGATAGATTTCGGAAGTGGTTTCCTGGTAGTGCCGCTGCAATTGGGGAATCACCCCCTCATAGCGGCGATAGTACCCCCGGCCTCGGTACTGAGATTCTACCTCGGCGATGTAGACCTCCTGGTCGGCGCCGTAGAGGATGATCTGCTGTTGCTGGGGGGTGAGATCACACCAGCGGCTGCTGAGGTCAAAGCCAAAAGCCTTGGCGGCTCCCGCCAACAAAGCCAGATAGTAGGGGTTCTCCCGCTCTGCCCAAGGGGCGATGGCCGCGTACAAGGGGAGCTTGGGATCGGGCACGATCCGCTCGGGGTCGAAGATGGGCTCAAAACCCAGCCCGTGGCAGACAGGACAGGCCCCAATCGGCGAGTTGAAGGAAAACAGGCGCGGCGACAGCTCGCCCATCACCGAACCGTGCTCCGGGCAGGCAAATTGCTCAGAAAAAATCAGCTCCGTTGGCTTGCTGTTCAGGTATTGCCCCGCCGACTCGGCCACCTTTTGCAGCAGCTGTTCTCGCTCCTCTTCCCGCGGCAGCAGCTCCACCACCGCAATTCCTCCCGACTGGCGCAGGCAGGTTGCCAGAGAATCGGCCAGTCGCTCCGCTATGTCGGGGCTCTTGACCAGCCGATCCACCACAACCTCAAGGGTGTGGGTTTTGTTTTTGGCTAACTCGATCTCCTCGCTCAGATCCCGCACCTGGCCATCGACACGCACCCGCACAAACCCCTGGTGTCGCAGGCTTTGTAACAAGTTGGCGTGGGTGCCCTTTTTTCCTTTCACCACCGGCGAAAGCAACTGAAACCGCGTCCGATCCGGCAGAGCCATGATCTGATCCACAATCTGATCCACCGTCTGCGGGGCGATCACCCGGTTGCAATGGGGGCAGTGCGGGATCCCAGCTCGCCCATACAGAAGCCGCAGGTAGTCGTAGATTTCGGTAACGGTGCCGACGGTGGAACGGGGGTTGTGGCTGGTGGACTTTTGATCGATGGAGATGGCCGGACTCAGCCCTTCGATGCGATCCACATCCGGTTTGTCCAGTTGCCCCAAAAACTGTCGCGCATAGGCGCTGAGGGATTCCACATAGCGCCGCTGTCCCTCGGCAAAGATGGTGTCGAAAGCCAAGGAGGACTTGCCAGAGCCGGAGACGCCGGTGAACACCACCAGGCGATCGCGCGGGATCCGCAGCTCGACATTCTTGAGGTTGTGCTGCCGCGCCCCCACCACGTGAATTTCGTTTTGGCTGGACATCTCACCACCTTTTCGCGCAGCGTGTCACAGGTATCCCGTCGAGACCGGCGAGTAACAAAATCTTAACGATTCTTAGTTGACGATTCTAATGCTCTTCGCTTTGTCCAAAAGGGGATCCCAGGGAGGGCAAACCGGTAGCAAAAAAGACTTGGCTATGCTGGAAAGGATTGAATCCCAAGGGCCATGACCTGGACACTGCCATCCGTTCAAAAGGTGTTTGTTTACCTGTTGGTGGGGATCGCCTTCACGGCCCTTTGTCTGGGGGATCAGGCTCTGTCGCCACCGGTCATTGCCGTTTGCTTGGCCGCAGGGGCCTGCAGTTGGTTTTGGGAGCCGCCAAGGATTGCTTTTGCCCGCTATGCCCCCCTGTGGATGCCCCTGACGGTGGCGGTGTTGCTTAGCCTGCTGGCTTTGGTTATCTTTGGGATCCTTCCCTTTTCCGATGGGGCCATTGGCTTGGTGCTTTACCTAACGGGGGCCAAGCTGTTTCAGCGGGAACGGGCAGCCGATCACATCCAGTTGGCGGTGCTGTCTCTGCTGCTGATGGCCATTGCCACCCTGTTCAACGAAGACATCAGCTTTGGGCTGCTGTTTTTGCTGTACGTGGGGGTAGGGCTAATCAACCTCACCCTTTACCACCTGCGCCTGCAAGCAGAGCAGCACCCGCAGGCAGCCAGCCAAACCCGTGGCATCAACCTCAACTTTTTGGGCTTTCTCGGATCCCTGGCCTTGCTGGCGGTGATCCTGTCGGTGGCTTTGTTCTTCCTGTTCCCGCGGGTCAGTTTAGGAATTCTGGGTCGCCAGGCCCGCTCGCCGGTGATGACCACTGGCTTTGCCGAGGAAGTCAGCCTGGGAGAATTCGGCACCCTCAAAACCGACAACACCGTTGTCATGCGGGTGGAGTTTCCTGGAGGGGTGCCACCCCGTGTGGAGTCCCTCTACTGGCGCGGGATCAGCTTCGATCGCTACGATGGACGGGCCTGGTCGCGAACGCTAGACCGCTTCATCCCCATTTTCCCCAACGCAGCAGGGGTATTTGATCTCTCTGCCTCCAGCTTGATCCCCACTGCTCCCGACCTGCTGCTTCTCCCCTTGGAGCAGCTCATCTATCTGGAGCCGCTGGCCACCAACACCGTTTTTGGGGTGGCCCCGCTGGTGGAGATGGAATGGCTGGAGCGGGGGGGAGCGGCGACGGTGCAACAAGCCTGGCAACGGCAAAATCGCCGCCTCATCCTGAGCGAGACCGGAGATATCGGCCATTCTCTGCCTCGGCAGGTGCCCCATCTTTACCGCGCCCGGAGCCGGATCTCAAGGGAGTTAAGCCCGCGCTTGCGCCGGCTAGGCCACGCGGAGCTGTTCAGTGCTCTCGACCCAGTCCAACAGGCAGCCTATCTGCAGTTGCCAGCAGACCTGGATCCGCGCATTCCCGCCTTGGCTGAAGACGTTACCGCTGGGATCCCCGATGTCTTTGGCAAGGTGACGGCTTTGCAGAACTACCTGCTGGAGAACTACGCCTATACCACCGATCTGCCGGATCCCGGCCCTGAACCGCCTTTGGAAGCCTTTCTGTTCACCCATCGGCGGGGCCACTGCGAATATTTCGCCACAGCCCTGACGATACTGGCCCGCAGCATTGGCATCCCGGCCCGGATGGTGAATGGCTTTTTGGGCGGGCGCTGGGTGGCGCAGGAAAATTATCTGGCAGTGCGCAATGCCGACGCCCATTCCTGGACGGAGATCCCCTTTGGCCCCTACGGCTGGGTCATCTTTGACGCTACGCCGGCAGAGGCCAATGTTAGTCAGCGGCAGAGCTGGTGGGATCCCCTTCAAGATTTCTACGACAGCTTGCGCTTCCGCTGGTTTAAGTACGTCATCCAGTACGACCTATCCACCCAGCAGCAGATCTGGCGGCAGATTCAGGAGATGGCCAGCGCTGTAGCCGCCTCTCCGGATCGAGAGGATGTCGGTGCTGGCTTCCGTCGCAGCCTGGTTGCCTTGGGGCAAACGTTGCAGCAGAATGGCCTGCCGGTGTTGGGGGTGGTTTTGATCACCGGATCCATGGCCTATTGGGGTCGCCGCTGCCGCTATCGGGCTTTGCGCTGGCAGGATGGGGGGTGGATTCTGTTGGCCACTGCCGGCAATGGGGTTTTGCTGGGATCCCTGTGGCAGCCTCCGCCCCCCTGGCCCACCTGGATGGTTGGCCTCTTGCTACCGAGTCTGGCCTTTGCTGGGATGCGCTGGATCCCGGCGACTCTACCCAAGTCGCAGCAGCGCCGCCAGCTTATCTCAAGGCTTTATCTGCAACTGCGGGATCTGGCGACGGCGGTGGGGATCCCAGCCCACCTAGGCCCTGAGGCCTGCCTGGAACACTTGCGCCACTCCGACTTACCACAAGCCCAGGTGGCCATCCGGTTCTTGGAGCGCTACCTGGAGGTGCGCTTCGGTGGGATCCCGTTGGAGGCGGGCGAATTGCAGCGCTGGCAACAGCAATTCAGACAGCTTAGGCAAGCATGGCAGCCACTGGCCAAAAACCCCGCCATCACCTCCAGAAGAGCCACTTGACGAGAGGGACGGCTGCGCCTTAGAACAGGTACCCCAAAAGCCCTGCGAGAAGCCTTGACAGTTATGAGACAGTTAAGAGATAGTTAACGTTAGTTATAGACCCCGTAAGCTGCACTGTCAGACGGGGAAATCGCTCAGTGGCGCACTCGCTTCAGGCACGTTTCGCGCTGCTGCATTGCTATGCCCTTGCAAACTCATCTGAAGCTGTGTTACGTTTCTAACGTTCAGCTTCGAACGAGCAAGGGCGTGTTAGCTATGCGTAGCTATTCTTTGAGGGCGGCTTTGGCTGCAACTTTGTGTCTGCTGTCCTCGTCAGTTTTTTCCTCTAGTGTGGCTCAAGCGGCGCCTAAGCCAACCGGCAACGGTGCAATCTTCTTTCACCCAGATGGAACCTCAGCTTCCCACTGGGACATTACGCGCATTCTCCACTACGGCCCCGATGGCTTTCTGAACTGGGATCGTCTTCCCGTGATTGCCCCCTATCGCGGGCACCATTTCGACCAGCTTGGGGGAACTTCCAACGCCGGAGCGGTGACCCATGCCACAGGAACTCGTGTCCACGCCAAGAGCTTTGGGTTGGATCCGGACGGCAAAGAGTACCCCTCTGCCAACGGCACCCTGAACACGATCATGGAAGATGCCGTGGCGGCAGGCTTGGGTACGGCTCTGGTGCAAACGGGATCCATCATTGAGCCGGGGACGGCTGCCTTCGTTGCCAAAGCTGCCAAGCGCAGCGACTATGAGGAGATTGCCCTGCAGGTGGTGGAGTCAGGGGTAGACATCATCCTCGGCGCTGGCGAGGAATGGCTGCTGCCGGAAGGTGTCCAGGGCCGCTTTGGCAAAGGGAAGCGCAAGGATGGCCGCAACCTGATTGAGGAGGCCAAGAAAAAGGGGTACGCCGTTGTCTACACCCGCGACGAGCTGCTCAAGCTGCCGGCAGATGTCTCCAAGGTTTTGGGGGTGTTCAACGTCGAGGACACCTTCTACGACAAGCCTGAAGAAGAGTTGCGGAAAGAAAACTTGCCCAACTACATCGCCAGCGCCCCCACCATTGCCGAGATGACCGAATTTGCCCTGGCGCGGATCTCCCGCAATCCTAAGGGCTTCTTCGCCGTCATCGAAGAAGAGGGCACTGATAACATGTGCAACAACCTCAATGCCTCTGGCTGCCTGGAGGCCATGAAGCGGGCCGACGATGCCATCGGGGTGATTCTCAACTTTATCGAGAAGAATCCCAAGACCTTCATGATTACCACCAGCGACAGCAACGCCGGCGGGATGCAGTTGGTGGATATCGAATCCGCCGAGGAGCCGCTGCCCCCTACTGACCCCAAAGGCAGTGGTGCCCCCATTGACGGAGTTGACGGCACGGGCACAAAGCCGTTTATTTCTGCTCCTGACAAGAATGGCAAGCGCTTTCCCTTTGCCGTGGCTTGGGCTACCGGAGATGACGTCGGCAGTGGAGTCATTGCTCGCGCTGCGGGCTTGAACGCCCAAGAGTTGGTGCCGACCACCGGGATCCTGAACACGGACATTTATCGGATTCTCTACTTCGTGCTCTTTGGGGAGCGCATCCCCAGCGAGCTGAAGCCCTAGTGTCTGCTGTGGTCACCTGCCTTGGGCGGGTGTTTGCCCCACAAGCTCTGTCCGTCACGGGGGATCCATCCAGTGGATCCCCTTTTTTTATGAGAACCACATAACGGCGAAGGGGCTAGCTCAGCAAAGCAGATAGACGTAGTTCATTTTGCGTTAGAACTGTACTACAGTGGGCTATCATGGAGCCGAGACTGTCCTTTGGGTTTGAGTTTGTTCCACCAACGCGAACTGCGATCTTCAACCATGCCCACTCCCGCTGACTCCTCTCCATCCCCCCTTCTCCAAAGCGACGAGGTTCTCAAGCCTGAGGACTCTGTTCCGCTGAGGGGGACGGTATTGGCGGCCCGTGAGCCTTTTTTGGGGCTGTTGCGGGATCTGGCGCGGGCCTACCAAGCTTTTGAAAATTACGCCGGGGTTCACATTCGGCAAATGGGGCTGACGGCCCCCCAATTCGATGTGTTGGTTACCCTTGGCAATACCCCTGGGATGACCATGAATGTCTTGGCCCAAAAAACGCTGGTGACCAAAGGGACACTGACCGGCATTGTGGATCGCCTGGAACAAAAAGGGCTGGTGCGCCGGGAAGTGCCCCCGGAAAACCGACGCTGCTTTAAGGTCGTGCTGACAGAAGCGGGGGAAAAACTGTTTGAGGAAATTTTCCCGGCCCACGTCGCCTACTTGAAAGAGCGCTTCCAAAAGCTGGATCCCTCGGAGATGGCGCAGATCCAGGCTTGCCTTAAAAAACTGCAGGCTATTTTCTAGCGCTTTCAGATTCCCCTCTCCGATCCGGCTGATCAGCGACCCCCAAGCCGCAGTGCCGGAAGCAACCTCTAGCCCGGTTCAAACGGCTGCCCCAGAGCTGCCGGCGGAGTGGCCTTCACCGCCTGCTGGATCCAGCGCCGCAGCCGAGGTGGGATCCCGCGCAAGCCGTACTCCCACCATTCCCCAGAAGTGAGCACCAACACCAAAATCATCAACACAAAGGGAGCCACCGTAAAAACTTGGGTGGGCACGGCGCGGATGGTAGTCTGGGCAACTCCGGCAAAGGACTGCAAAATGCCGAACAGGTAGGCCCCCAGGGCTACCCGCAAGGGGTTCCAGCCGCCGAAGATGACGATGGCCAAAGCAATCCAGCCATACCCTGCTGTATGTCGGTGGCTCCAGCCGGCCTTGAAATCCAGAGAAAAAGCAGCTCCCGCCAAGCCCAATAGGGATCCCCCCACAAGGGTGTAAACATAGCGCCAGAAAATGACATTGGTGCCGCGGGCAAAAGCCGCCGCCGGCTGTTCTCCCATAGCCCGCAACATCAGGCCAGGCTGAGTGCGATACAAAAAGAACCAAGTTCCCCCGATGAGCGCGTAGCTGGCGTACAGCAACAGATCCCCTTGGAACAGGAGTGGCCCCAGCAGCGGCACCTCTCTCAGGAAGGGGATGGGCAGGCTGGGCACCGTTGGCCCTGGGATCCGCACGAACGGATTGCCCAAAAAGGAAGACAAATCCGCCCCCAATAGGGTCAAGACGAAACCAATGGCAATTTGGGATCCCTTCAGGGTCAGCGACCCAAAGGCCACGATCCCAGCAAACAGCACTCCCACAGCGGCGGCAGCCAAAAAGCCCAACGCCAGACTTCCCGTCAGCTTGGCCACGGCGAACCCAACCATGGCGGCCAGCATGATCGTCCCCTCTGCGGAGAGATTGATCACCCCCGCCCGCTCGGTAATGGTTTCCCCTATGCAGGCGAAGACCACCGGTGTGGCGGTGGCAATGGCAGTGGAGAGAATAGCAACCAGTTGGGCAGCGGTCATTATGAGCCTGTCGAGAACTCGGGTTGGGTTAACGCATTTGCAGTTGCTGCGGGAATGCGCCTGTTGATCTGGTCATCGCCTCACCCCAACACCCAGAGCATGAAAGCCACCCCTAGGGTGACGGCACCAAACAGAGCATAGCTGATCCGGCGCAGCGGCCTCAGTTGCAGGGCATGCAGATCCTTAAGCCAGCCCAGCCCCAAGGATTCGACAAAGCGATCCAGCACCGCCTGCATAGGGTAGGCGTAAACCGATCCTTGCTCCTTAAAGTTCACCAGCACAACCAGCAGTGTAGCGTAGCCCCAGAGGAGGCCCCAGAGCACAGCGCTCAACCCGATTAAAATTGGCTCAAACATCGACTTTCCCTTGCCTTCTATAGGCATGTCCACTGCTTGCGTGAGCGGGAGACGGAGTTCTTTGAGCCTGGGGGACTTGGATCTCATTATTCCGGTTGTTTTCCCGTTGAGGCTGCCCTCCCTCAGACAAGAGCGTAGAAGGGATCCCAGCTTGCTTGCAGAGATCACGCCGGTTCTCTTCTGTCCGTCCAGGCCAGAAGATGACAAACTGGAAGTACCCGCTCGGAGTTATCTCGTCAAATCTCCATGAGTTCTCGCTACCTGCTGCCCCCCGCTGAACCCAAGTCTGTCGGTACTGCCTATATCCTCTGGGC
>NZ_JANSIK010000181.1:0-18645 GCF_047462035.1 Synechococcus sp. R5-15
GGGCGTCGGCTACGGTCGGCGCTATCCTTCCCCGCCCTGAAGGACGGGGCTTGCCGCGCCTTTTGGTCAAGTTTCTGAAGCCTACACCAGCAAGACCTATAGTTGGAGTGCCGAGAAGGCTCAGAGGGCATTCGTATGCACCGAGACCTGAATGGCGCATGGGGGATTTTCCTGCATGCTTAGGTAGAACTGCCCTGTTCCGGCAATCTGCATTGGTGAAAGATGCTAGCTTTTTTAGCATCCAGTAGCCCAAAAAGTGCGGACTATGGTCAAGCGTGTGCGGTTGGATCCCATTGCCCAAGTGTCTGAAATCGCCACCAACAGCAATTTGCTCTCGGTGCTGCTGCAAGAAGAGCTGAATGTGTTGAAAGAGTGCGGTGGGCGCGGCCTCTGCGCCACCTGTCATGTGTACGTTAAGGAGGGGATGGAGTCTTTATCCCCGATGAGCAAGCGGGAGCAGCGCACCCTGGAGGTGATCACCACCTGCAAGCCTAACTCTCGCTTGGCCTGCCAAGCGCGGGTGCTGGGGGAAGGGGTGGTGGTGGAATTGCCTGCCGGGATGTACATCCATGCTTTTCAGGATATCGAGGCGTTGATCGGTCGGCGAGCGGAGCAGCCACTTTTGCACCCTGTAACCGGCGCGGTTTTGGTGCAGGAGGGCAAGCTGATCACCCGCTCGGTGCTGGAATCGGTGAGAGGGCTGGATCTGGATATCCAAGAAGCACTGGCTCGGAGCAGCCAGGAGTTTTGAGATTTTGATCCCATCTTTTGAGCCAGTTTGGGCCCCTTTTTGAGGCCACTTGGCCACCCCGTATATAAACAAAGCATTCTCAGGTGAGTATTCCTATGCCCCCTGTGTTTCTTGGGATCGATCTGGGCACTTCTGGGATGCGGGTGGTGGCCCTCTCAGAGCAGGGGGAGGTGGTGGCCAAAAGCGAGCGCCAGTGGGATCCCCCAGAGACCAATCCGGGCCGCTGGTTGCGAACCCTGAAAGCCCTTTTGGGACAACTGACCGCGCAACTGGGGGAGCAGTATTCCATTGCAGCTCTGAGTGCTTGCAGCACTTCCGGCACCATTCTGCCGGTGGATGGTCGAGGCATGCCGTTGGAACAGGCGTGGCTGTATTCTGACCCACGGGGCCAGGCTCAGGCCAAGCAATTGGGGATCCCTGCCAGTTGGGGTCTCAGCCGTTGGCTGTGGTGGGCGGAAGCCTATCCTGATCAGTATCGAGACAGCTACTTGGCCCATCCGGCGGACTTTTTGCTGAGCCAACTGGGGGGGCGCAGGCAGGTGACCGATCACACCCATGCCCTCAAGAGCGGTTTCGACCTGGAGGCCTACACCTGGCCTCAGGAGTGGTTGGCGCGGCAGGGCCTAAACCCCAAGCATTTCCCCGAGGTGGTACCGCCGGGAACGGTTTTAGGAACGGTGCGAGCAGACTGGGGGTTGGGGCCGGAAGTGCTGATCGCGGCAGGGATCACCGATGGCTGTGCCGGGCAACTGGCGGCAGGGGCTATTCGCTTGGGGCAGGTTTCCACCAGCTTGGGCACAACCCTTATTTTTAAGGCCAACAGTCCGGATCCCATACAAACCCCAAGCATCTATTCCCATTTGCACCCGGACAGTGCTCCGCACCGCTGTCGCGAACGAATGGTTTGGTGGCCGGGGGCCGCCTCTTTTTGTGGAGGCGGAGTTTTGCCTCATTACTTCCCCGACGGCAACCTGCAAATGCTGGATCAGCAAGCTCAGGCTTATCTGCCCACCGGGCTGGTCAGCTATCCCCTTTGTCAGCCGGGAGAGCGTTTTCCCATTGTCGATCCCCGGTTCGCCGGGTTCTTGCCGGAGGCAGAAGAGGGATCCCCCCGTTTTTACGCTGCTTTGTTGGAGGGGGTAGCGATGGTGGAGCGGCTGGGGCTGGAAACGTTGGCCGCTCAAGGGATCCCAGTGCCAGAGCAGAGCCCGATTTTCACCACCGGTGGAGGCAGCAAAAGCCCTCTCTGGTTGCGCCTACGCGCCAGCATCCTTGCTCGTCCCTTGGCTGTGGTGAAACACCCGGAGCCGGCTGTGGGGGCAGCCATCTTGGCCGCTTCTGCCTATTGGTGCTGCTCTGTCCAACAGGCTGCCGATCGATTGGTACAGGTAGAACGCTATGTTCAACCGGATCCAGAGTGGGTGAAGTCTTACGCAGAGATCTACTCGGTCTTTCACAGCCGCCTGAGCAACCTGCTTTGACATGTTCCCTGCTCTACTGGCTTGCTTCCCCGTAGCGGTAGGGTGAGGATTCTTGTTACTGGTTCCACAACAGCCCTTGCCGCAAAGGATCCCGTCCCGCTTTCGCCAGTAGGTTTCCCCTCTAAAACAGCGATGATGGTTTCCCAGTTGTTCAGGCTACAGACTTATGACTATGTAAGTATTAAGCGGTCACGGGATACAGCTGCCTACCTACGTTTTTTGAGCTTCGTGAATGCTCAGCCGTGGAAACGAGATTCTTTTTAAACGGAAATGAAACATTTTCGTTGCATTGCTTCCTAACTTTCCTTCTCTCCTGAGAGAGAAGCTAGGGGTGAGGGTCGGCAGCGAGGTGTCTCAATCTTGTTTGAAGCGACTGTAAAAGCATTCTGACATCGAAAAGCAGGGATCCCCGCTTGGGGATCCCCGATTGGTATGGCCGGAGCCGCAAGCCAAGCTAGGGCTGCCGCTGGAAGCTCTTGACTTCTAAAACCGGCCCTACCTGAGCCACCGTCACCATGTCTTCTCTGATCTGTCCCTGGATGGTGACCTCTAGTCCCTCTTGCAAGAGCTCTTTGGGGGCACGGAAAAGGGCATAGTGCTCGCCGGAAGGCAGCGTCAGCACCCACACTCCCCCTTCGATATCCAGGAACTGGATGGTACCGCTGTACTCTTGCATCACTGCCTCAGCGCCAGCCCGGTTGCCGTGGATTGAGATTCCGTAGCCGCTTGCGCTCCCAAGTAGGCCAGGCCCAGGCAGAGCAAGCCATTGAAGAGCAAGAAGGAGCGACCCAACCAAGCAGAGGATCCAAGCCATAGCACCCCCTCATAAAACAGGGATCCGGACAAGAGCAGATGCGAGGCCATGCCAATGCACAAGCCAATCACCGCCCAGCGCCAGCGCCGATGGCCCAGGAGCAGCAACATCAACAGGCCTGGGATCAACACGCTGGCAAATAGGGGGTTCAAGGCATTGGTCTGGGCAAAGGCGGTGCCCAACTCCGGCAGGGAGCTACCCGCCAATTGGAAGGGCCAACGGGGGCCACCGACAATCGCCAACCCCTGCAAGGGGAAAAGACCGGCACTGCCCAAAAGCATCCCAGCCAGCAAAGGCACCGTCTGCAGCAGCCGCTTGGGAGCCAGCCACCAGCGGATCAGCACCAGGATAATGTAGCCGCCCACCACCATCAGCAGCTTCGGCACCAGAGCAATCGGGCCACCATCGAACCAGAAGCGTGGGTTGAGGTAGCCATTGTTGTTCAGGTACTGCAGGAAGTCCTTCAACCAGAGCACCAAGGGGTTTTCCTCCTGTTGCCCTGTGGCCCTGGCCAGCGCCTTGGCTGCATCCAAACGACCGGCCCCGTAGAAGTTCTGTTTGTCGCCGGGCACCGGGGTAGCCGACATTTTCAGCACTTCTTCCACCTTGTCCGGGTCTTTGATGCCCTGAGCCTGGATCAGGGCTGCCACACCGGCTACGTGGGGAGTGGCCATGCTGGTGCCTTGGAAGTAGGCAAAGACCGGCTCGTTGGGGTTACGACGGTTGATGGTTTGCTGCAGAATGCCGTACTCGGGGTGATCAGGCGTTTTGGCTCCGCCGGGAGCAGAGATGTCCACCCCCACCCCATAGTTGGAGTAGGGGGCTTTCTCCCCGTTGGGCCCCGTGGCCGAGACAGCGATCACATGCGGGTAGCGGGCCGGGTAGCTCACCTGGTTGGAGTTTTCGTTGCCAGCGGCTGCGATCACCGTCACCCCCTTGCTGTGGGCATAGGCCACCGCCTCCTCCATCAGTTGGGCAGAAGCGCGGCTACCCAGGCTGAGGTTGATGATCGTAGCCCCGTGGTCGGCAGCATAGCGGATCCCTTCCACCACATCCGACAGGGATCCAAAGCCATTGGCATCCAACACCCGCACCGGCATGATCTTGGCCTTGAAGGCGATGCCGGCTACACCCAAGACATTGTTGGTGGATTGGGCGATGGTTCCCGCCACATGGGTGCCGTGGCCGTTGAGGTCTTCCGGATCCTCATCGTCATCCACAAAGTCGTAGCCCTTAACAAATTGGGTTTGGGCCAGGTCGGGAACTCGTGTTACTCCTGTGTCCACCACGGCTACCGTCACCCCTTCCCCTTGGGAGATGTCCCAGGCTTCCGGCATGCGGATGGCCCTGAGATTCCATTGCTGGGGATAGAGGCGGTCATTGGGCACGAAAGCCGCCTGGAATTGATAGTTGGGGTGAGCATACTCGATCAAGGCTTCGTCGGTGAGCCGCTTAACCAGCCGCCGCGTGGATCCCAGGTGGTCGGCATCCACGTCAAACAGGTAGATCGCTTCTTGGCGGGCAAAAGCGCTGTCGCTGCTGGGGCGGAGCGTCAAGTGATACTCTTTAGCGATAGCGGCAATCTGACTGGGGGTGGCTGTGTTTACAAAATTGACCACGATGCTGTCGTAGGGGGCGGATCCCTTGCCGCAAGCCGTCAACAGCAAGGCCATCAAGCCGGCGCAGCAAAGACCCAACCAGCGTCTGAATTTCATAATTCACGCCCTCGGGATCCAAAATTGTTGCAACCAGTATGCCCTCTGGATTGACAATTGACGAGATGAGATCCGGCATGGGGGCAAAATTGCCAAAAGGTGCAACCTTCGCCGCGCAAGAAGGGATCCCAGCCCTGCCGAGAAAGTGCTATGACAAGATGAGCGTAAATTGCCGCTTGGAGGGGGGAATCAGGATCGATGGATAGAGTCTTGCAGCTCATGATCCAGGGTTGGTATTACTCCATCCCCCTGTTGACGTTCTCGGTCTTCTCGGTGGCCTGTTGCATTGAGCGGGTGCTGTTTTGGTGGAAGATCACCCATCGGCAGGAGGAGGTGGTGCAGCAAGCCCTGAGCCAGTACCGGCGCAACCCGCGCGCTGCCCAGTATTTGCTGGAGCAAAATGCCGATTTGCCGATTGCCCGCATCTTTTTGGCCGGGTTGGAGCTGAACGAGGCCAGCCCGGAAGATTTTAAGCTGGCTCTGGAAACGGCCCTGGCGGCAGAAGTGCCTCTGCTGAAGCGCTTCAACACTGTCTTCGACACCGTAATCACCGTTGCCCCCTTCTTGGGCTTGTTGGGCACCGTCACCGGCATCATCCAGATCCTCAGCTCCATTCAACTGGGGGATATCGGCGGCACCGATACCCAGGGGGTAGGTCGGGGGATCGCCGAAGCCTTGTACTCGACGGCCTTTGGACTGATTGTGGCTATTCCCACCCTGTTGATTTCCAACGTCTTCCGCTCTTTGTACCTGCGGCAACTCTCTAAGATCCAAGAGTACGGCGGCATGCTGGAGCTGCTGCATCGGCAGCGGCAAGAGATGCAGGCCCAACAGCTTTCCCAGTATTCCTACACCCAATCTAGCCCCAGTGGCAGCTCCACCCTTCCCCCCTACTCCTCGCTTGAGCCCTCCTAACCTATGCGCATCCCCGAAGAGAACTTCCGAGCTGGCGAGATCAACATCGTGCCCCTGATCGATGTCATCTTCTCGATCCTGGTGTTTTTCGTGATTGCCAGCCTGGTGCTCACCCGCTCCGAGGCTCTGGATGTCAACCTGCCGGATGCCACTACAGCTGAAGTTCGTCTGCAGCCGGATGTAACGGTGAGCGTGACGGCGGAAGGACAGATTGCCGTCAATCAGGAGAAAATTGCCGATATTTCTGCCCTGATCCCGGCAGTGGAACGCATCCTGGCCGAGAAGCCGGCTGAAGGGCGCCGCTTGGTGGTGATCAACGCTGATTTGGCCCTCTCCCACGGCAAGGTGGTGGAGGTGATGGATACTCTGCAGCGGGTGCCCAATGTCAGCCTGGCAATTGCCGCCCGCCGCCCCAGCAGTAATCGGTAGCCAGCTTAGGATTTGGGCCAGTTTTGTCAAATATAGTCATTTCAGGTTAGGGTGAGACGCCTAGGCTACTGGTCGCGCCAGCGGGACGGAGTCCTTGAAAAACCTTCTGGCCCTCTGCATTATCGCTCCGCAACGCTATTGCTCTGCAACGCCGACGCGACCAACGTTTGGGGTGTGGGTGCAGTGTCCTGGTTTAAATCGAAATGACCATAGACCCAGTTTTCCGGTAAGCTCATTTGCTAACCCGCTCTCTAGCCTGGGGGTGAGGGGTCATCCTGCGCCCAGCACCTGAATCAGGAGTGCCTTTTGCACATGTAGGCGATTTTCCGCCTGATCCCACACGCGGGACTGGGATCCCTCCAATACTTCAGTGGTGATTTCCTCTTCCCGGTGGGCCGGCAGGCAGTGCAGCACAATGGCTTCCGGATCTGCCTGTTGCATCAGCTCGGCATTGACCTGGTAGGGCAGAAAGGTGGCCTTGCGGGCCTCGGCCTCAGCTTCTTGACCCATGCTGGCCCACACGTCGGTATAGACCACCTGGGATCCAGAGACGGCTTCCTGGGGATCCTGCAGCACCAACACCTGGGATCCCTGGGCCAGAGTGCGGGCTTGCTCCACCACTGCCGCATTCGGTTCGTAACCGGGGGGGGTGGCGACGCGGATGTGGATCCCGCTCATGGCACAGCCCAGCAGCAGGGAGTGGGCAACGTTGTTGCCATCGCCGCAATAGGCCAGGGTCAGTCCCGCCAATTGGCCAAAGTTCTCCTGAATGGTGAGCAGATCGGCCAACACCTGACAGGGGTGAAACTGATCGGTGAGGGCGTTGATCACCGGAACATCGGCATACTCGGCAAAGGTTTCCAGCTCCTTCTGGTCGTAGGTGCGAATGGCAATCACATCCAGGTAGCGGGAGAGGACGCGGGCCGTATCCTGCAGGGGCTCGCCGCGGCTCACCTGCATCACCGTCGGCACCAGATCCAGGGTGCTGCCTCCGCATTGGGCCATGGCTGCCGTAAAACTGGCGCGGGTGCGGGTAGAAGCCTTCTGAAACAACAGCCCCAACACCCGACCCCGCAGCTCCACCCGATAGGGATCCCGCTTTAACTCAGCCGCCTGGGCTAGCAGGGCCGACAGCTCCGCCGGGGTTAGGTCGCTGAGCTTGAGCAGATCCCGTCCGGCCAAGTTTATGGATCCCGCGATCTTCGACCCCGCCATTGTGCTACGCGCCACCTACAGAAACAATAAAAGCATCCCCAGCCCGGCGCTGGTCAACACTCCTCGAATAACTCGAATGAGAAGAGTCTTAATAGTCTTAAATTCTTAAATAGCTTGGGCCTCGGCTTAACCCCAGTCTCAGGAGTGCCAGATCTGAGACCCATCAAAACCGCCCCCAACACCGGCTAACGTGAAGAGGAACGAATGACCTCCTGGGCCTGTTGCCGACGGGCAGAGATCTGAGCCTGCAGAGCCTGGATGGCAGCAGCATACTGTGGGTCGGCTGGGGTGGCCACCAATTCTCGGTTCTGGCTGAGCCGCTTCAGATCTTCCTCGGACAATTCCACCAAAATGTCGGGGGTAATGCCCTTGTGGTCGATGTCGTTACCGTTGGGAGTGCGATAACGGGCAATGGTTACCGCCAGCCCAGATCCATCGGACAGGGGATGCACCGACTGCACCAGGCCCTTGCCGAAAGTTTGCGTGCCGACAATCACGGCGCGACGGTTATCCTGCAGAGCCCCCGACAGAATCTCGCTGGCGCTGGCCGAGCCACCATCCACCAAAACGGCCAAAGGTTTATCGGTAAGGGCCGTGTTGTTGGCCGTCAGGCGATCCTGCTCCCCTTGGCGGTTCACCGTCGAGACGATGCTGCCCCGGTTAATCCACATGCGGGCAATCTCGGCGCTGGAGTAGAGCAGGCCCCCTGGGTTGGCGCGCAAATCCAGAACGTAGGCGGCTACCCCTTGTTTTTCCAGCTCGCGAATGGCTTGGCGCATCTTCTCGGCGGCGTTGCCGGAAAACTGGGTAATCCGGATATAGCCAATGGGCAGGCCGTTTTCCTCGTGAACCTCGTAGCGCACGGTGGCCAGCTCAATTCTTTCCCGCACCAAATCGAACACCTTTAGCCCTTCCCCCTCGCGGCGAATGGTCAGCCGCACCCGCGTACCCGGCTCGCCCCGAATGAGGTTGACTGCAGCGTTGGTGTCCATGCCTTCGGTGGACTTGTCGTCGATGCGCACGATCACGTCTTTGGATTTGATCCCAGCCCGGTCGGCAGGAGACCCTTCAATGGGGGAGATCACCACCAGCTCGTTTGTCTCCTGATCCATGCCCAGCGTGATCCCCACCCCGGTCAGCTCACCGGATGTATCGATTTGCATGCTGGCAAACTGATCCGGATCCAGAAAGCGGGTGTAGGGATCGTTCAGTTTCTTCAGGGCTTCCCGGATGGCCTCATAGGCATCTTCTCGGGTGGCATATTCTCGACTGAGCAGATCTCGCCGCACCGCTTCCCAATCCAGGGAATTAAAAGACGGATCCACATATTCCCGATTGACAATTTGCCAAACCTCGTCCACCACCTCTTTGGGATCCCGGCGAAACCCTGCCCAGCCCGGCATGGATAGCTGCACGCCGACCAGCGATACCGCTGTCATCACTGCAGCCGTTGCACTGACCACAAACCCACGCTTTCTCATTGGCTCTCCTGGAAGGCGCTAAAAGTCAAGGTTGACGAGGTGGATCTCCAGAGGTGGATCTCTAATTGTCAGGGAACTGGGTTTCGAGCAAGGGTCTTCCCCTATGCGAACTTCAGCTTAGAAGCATCGAGAGCGATGAAGGGCTCCCCTGCCGCAGCAAGTCGGATCCGGATTTTGGTAGGCTACAGATAACCCCAACCGACTGTGCCCAACCTAGCATAGGGATCCCTGCCGGGGGTGCTTCTAGGATCACAGTTCAACACAACTTTGTTACAACCTATCATCGCAACCCTTTTCTTCCAAATGGGCACTTTGCCCCCTTTCTGACTCTATGTCCCTTGCCACCGATTGCCCCAGCTCGCTTGCCTCTGCTTCAGACCGCCCGCTGCTGTCCCAAGTGCAGTTGGCCCGCGCTGCTGCCCAACACACGGCCACCTTGCCCACTGCCATTAAGAATGCCGCTCTAGAGGCCATGGCCACTGCCTTGTTGGAGCACCAAGAGTCTATCTTGGCCGCCAACCAGGCGGATTTGGAGCGGGCAGCGGAGATGGTGAAAGCCGGGGAGTTGTCGGCATCTGCCTATGCCCGCCTGAAGCTGGACGCCCACAAACTGGCAGATATGGTGGCCGGAGTGCGGCAGGTGATCCGGCTGGGGGATCCGGTGGGCCGAGCTTTGCTGATCCGGGAACTGGACGAGGGGCTGATCTTGGAACGGCGCACCTACCCTTTGGGGGTCCTGGGGGTGATCTTCGAGTCGCGGCCCGATGCTTTGGTACAAATTGCTGCCCTGGCGGTGAAAACCGGCAATAGCGTCTTGCTCAAGGGGGGATCCGAAGCTTTGCTCTCCTGTCAAGCCTTGATGGCGGCCATCCAGGCGGGCCTGCAGCAGATCCCAGAGTTTCCCCAGGGATCCCTGCAGTTGCTCACCAGCCGCGCTGAGGTCAAGGCCCTGCTACAACTGGAAGGGCTAGTGGATCTCATCATTCCCCGCGGCTCCAGCAGCTTTGTCCGCTACATCCTGGAGAATACCCGCATCCCGGTATTGGGCCATGCCGATGGCCTGTGTCACCTGTACGTGGATCGGGCAGCGGATGTGGACATGGCGATCAAGCTGACGGTGGACAGCAAAACCCAGTACCCCGCTGCCTGCAATGCCATCGAGACCCTGTTGGTCCACAAGGCCATAGCCCCCCACTTTTTGCCTCTGGCGGTCAAGGCCCTGCGGGAGAGGGGGGTGGAATTGCGGGGGGATCCCCTCTGCCGCGAGCTGGTGCCGGATCTGATCCCGGCCACCGAGGACGACTGGAGCACCGAGTATGCCGATTTGATCCTCTCTATTAAAGTGGTGGGCTCCCTTGACGAGGCCATTGCCCACATCCAGCAGTACGGATCCCGCCATACCGAGGCGATTGTAACCGAGGATGCCGCTGCTGCCCGGCGATTTTTGGATGAAGTAGATGCAGCGGGGGTCTTTCACAACGCTTCCACCCGCTTTGCCGACGGGTTTCGCTACGGCTTTGGGGCAGAAGTGGGCATCAGCACCCAAAAACTGCCGCCGCGCGGCCCGGTGGGCTTGGAAGGCTTGGTGACTTACCGCTACCAACTGCGAGGGCAAGGACATCTTGTAGCCGACTACACAGGCCCCCAGGCGCGACCTTTTCAACATCGGGATCGCCTGAACAACACCGGCTTAGCTTAGCTGCAAAAGCCGGCTGTACAAACCGGCTGTACAAAGCAGTCGTTCACAAAAACCGTTCTCCTCGTCTTCGCGGCTCCAGGTTGAGGTAAATTAAAAAATAGCTTCGTGATTGCCAAGGGTTGCGCTTTGCGGCGCGCTATGGTGTGACAATGGACTACCGGGTTCCGGGTTTGATGTTATGGGCTTGAGCGCCCTAGATGTAGCGCTTTGCATTTTGGCCTTTTGTTATTTCGATTAGGAGCTTCGCTGGATCATGCCTGTGCGTCTGTATGTTGGAAATCTGCCGGAAGAGGTGGATCGTCAGGCACTGGAGAAGCTCTTTCGCTCTGCCGGTGAGGTCATTTCCACCAAGGTGATCCGGGATCGGAAGACAGGCAAATGCCGCGGCTTCGGCTTTGTAACGGTGAACACCCAAGAGCAGGCGCAGCAGTACATCGAAAAGTTCAACGGCCACAGCTTTGGGGATGTCAACTTGCGCATTGAGCTCGCCCAGCCGCGCGACCGAGGGGAAGAAGGCGAATCCAAAACAGCGACCTCTGAGCCTTCATCCAAAGAGTCCAGAGGTTCCAAAGATTCCAGAGCGTCCAGAGATTCTGAGGCCAAGGGCTCTAAAGAGTCGGCAGAAAACCCTGCCCCCAGCAAAAAGCAACGCCAGCGCGGCAATAAGGGTGGGCGCTCCACCGTCGTCGCCGAAAGTGAGGCAGCCTCTGAGCCGGATCCCCGCTGGGCCAGCCAGTTGCAGCGGATCAAGGAGCAGCTTCTGCAGGTCACCAATTCCTAACCCCCCCGAACGAGTGATAGACACTGTTGGGATCTGACGGTAGGCTGGGTGAGTTGCGACGGCTCTAGGCATGTTTGAGAGGGGGGTTGGGATGCATAGGCTGGTGAGGATTTTTCGCGCTTGGGGGCGGAGCTTGGCCCGGGCTGGACTTTTGTTCGGGCTGACGGTTCTGCTGGGAGTGGGAAGTGGAGCTCCGGTTTTCCTACCAGCGGCGGCGGCTGCTCCGGCAGATTTGGAAGAGCAGGTGCTGCAGATCATTCGAAAGAACCCCCAGGTGATTCTGGAGGCCGTACAGGAATACCAGCAGCGACAGTACCAGGAGCAGCAGCAACAACAGCAGCGGCTGGCGGAAGAATTTGGCCGTCAACTGCGGGAGAACCCACGCGCCGTCATCGGAGATTCCCCTCGACTGGGATCCGACGCTCTGCGGTTAGTGTTGGTGGAGTTCTCCGATTTTCAATGCCCCTTCTGCGCCCGCGCCCACAGCACCCTCAAGCAGTTCATGGCCGACCACGGGGATGAGGTGACCTTGGTGTACAAGCACCTGCCCCTGACCAGCATCCACCCAGAAGCGATGTCGGCTGCCCGGGCTGCTTGGGCCGCCCAACGTCAAGGTAAGTTCTGGGAGTTTCACGACGAGCTGTTTGCCAACCAATCCCAGCTTGGGGATGGGTTTTATGTGGCCACTGCTGAGAAGCTGGGCTTGAATGTAGAAAAATTCAATCGGGATCGGCGCAGTCGGGCGGCAGAGCGCGCCATTCAGCGAGATATCGACCTGGCCTCTCAACTGGGCATCGGTGGCACTCCCCATTTCATCTTGAACGGCATTGCCTTCTCCGGTGCGCAGCCGCTGGAGGTGTTTGAGCAGACGCTGCAGCAGGCTAAGCAAGCCCTCTAGGAAAAATGCTCCACACTGCTATTGAAACAGGTGGTGTATTGCAAACAGGTGGTGCAACGGCTGGCCTATCCTTCTTACCAGCCTTGCCCAGTTGCCCAAACGCTCCGTCCTTGAGGAGGGCTTTACGGTAGGCTCAGGGCAGTGGCAGGGTAGTCAACCGCTCTATTCGCCCAAGCGGGCTGTAGGCTTTGACAAGCCAGTAGGGTGGGGAGTATGTCAAAAGCAGAAACTCACCCAAGTCGCCATTTGGGCCGAATGGGGATCCCCAACGGCAGGGAAGGAGGAGAGCGTTTATGGCGGAAGTGGCTCTTGGCTACTCCACGGGCAGGATGCGGGCATCGAACCCTGCTTCGGCCAGAGAGCGCCGCGCCTGTTCGGCGTTGGCCCGTTGCCGGTAGGTGCCCACCTGAATCACTGAGCCCCGCAGGAAGGCATCAGGGGCAAACTGTTGCAGCTTGGGTAGGGCCTCTTCCCCAGCCGGCACCACCACCCAAAATCCGCTGCCACCTTCTTCCCCAGGAGGAACAGCCTGGGCAGGCGAGGAGGAGACGGGATCCGCTTGCAAAAGAGGCTGAGAGCGGCGCAGATCGGCGGGGAAGATCCCCGCTTCATAGCCTTGGCCGGCCAAGTAACGCACCTGCTCGGCGGCAGCAGCAGGGTCGGCAAACCCACCTGTGCGCACCACCCGCAGGTCATCGTAGATCAAGGGCAGGGATCCCTCTAGGAGTTGTTTTAGCGCAGGCCATTTCTCCCCGGTGGGATCGGCCACCAACACCCAATAGCGCTCTCCTTGTGCTGGGTTGGAGATGGGATCCTGGCCCGCATTTTCTCCTACCAGCGACACCGCCACTGCCGGTAACCCCTGAGCGGTTAGCCAGCGGGCTTGATCCTGGGCCAACGACAGGCGGGAGAAGGTTCCCGTTTGCAAAGCAACCTGGCCGCGGTACTGCACCACAGTGGCTCCTGGAAAGAAGCGGCGCACCCGTTCTTCCAAACGGGGATCACCGGCGGGGTTGGGCACGTGGGTGGCGAAGGGACGCTGGGGATCCAAGGGGGGAGCCGTTGGCGTCGGCGGCACAGAGGCTTTTGAGCTGGCAACAGGGCGGCTGGGTGCTGCTTGGGCAGGAAAAGCAGGGGGCAGAGGGGGATCCGTCTCTTGGCGGCTCACCACCCGCACCGATAACCCCAGCCGTTCCAAGTCGGCCTGACGGCGTTGAGCATGGCTACGGTTGATGAACGTCCCCGCCAGAATGAAAACCTGCCCATCCCCTTGCACAAAATAGGCATCCGGCACCTGGGTGCGCACCTGAGCCAACTCCGCCGCCCCATCCGCCAGTACATGCACTTGGTAACGGGTCAGGGCCAAAGCAGCCGGCAGGACGTTCCCATTAACGGCGTGGAGCACAAGGGCAAAGGCCGCCAGGGATCCGGCAAAGAGGGCCGGTTGCGCTGGCAACAGGAGTGCGGAGCACTTTGGCCAGCCGTAGTCCTGACGGGCGTTGCACATGGGATCCATCTCCTCTGGCGGGATTGGCGGCAACTCAAACCTCTGCATCCGGGATGGAGTCTTTGCCTGGGCCTGCGGGGATCCCCCACAGTGCCAGAGCTCGCAGTTCACCCCCTTGCGGGAAGGACAACTCAAAGCTAGCGTAAGCCGAAGTTTGGGCAAGGCTGTGCCAGGGATGGGCTTGCAGATGCCGCCCACCACCGATAGAATGCTCCGCACTGCCACCGCAAAGATGCAGCCCAGTTGGGTTCACGGGAGAAACACAGATCTAGCGCATCTCCAGTATAGATAGGCTGGCAAGACTCTATCGCTATGGCTTGTCGGGGAGTTTGTTTCAGAGGCGACGGCGGCGGGATGGAGTCCTCGCCACAAGGGTGCGGGATCCCCCCAGGGCAAAGCGGATGATCTCCGTCTTGTACTGCTGCGAGCCCTCTGTGTAGCGGGCAAGCTGAATGGCGGATCCCTGGCCGGAAGGAAGCAAGAACCGTTCGCGACAGTGGTGGGCAGCACTCTCTGGAGTTTCCGCTTCGAGGGCAATGAAAAACCGCAGACGCAGCAGCACTTCCAACTTGGACAAGTGCTCGGTTTGCTCTGGCACCAAGCGGCCTAACGAGATTTGTAGGCGCGGCCTGCGTCGCCGAGATCCGGGGCGGCCCCAAAGCTGCTGGGCCAGTGTCCACAGAGAGGTCTGCTCAGAGGACTTGACCAACAGCTTTAAGCCTGTCAGCGGGTTAAGACCATAGGTAAGCAGCAGAGAATACATCGGCGGCAGGAAAGATTCAGAGGAGCGTTTTGGGTTAACGTCAAAAGGATAGCCCACATGCCAACTGTAGCACTGCCTACCCCCTGTCCCCATCCAAGCCCTACGCTTTGCTATGGCCGGGATCCCTGCTCAACGCTGGCTGTTTCATCCTGTGGACAAGTTGGCTGCCCAGAGCTTGGCCGAGGCAGTGGGGATCTCGCCCATATTGGCTCAGATCTTACTCAATCGCGGGCTCTCCAGCCCTGCTGCCGTGCAGCAGTACCTGCAGCCGGATCCCGCCCACCTGCCTCCACCCAGTCAGGATTTTGCCGATTTGCCCCTGGCGGTGGACTTGCTGGACGGGGCGATTCGCCGACAAGAGCCCATTGCCATTTGCGGCGACTACGATGCCGACGGCATGACCAGCACGGCCCTGCTGCTGCGGGCTTTGCAGGACGCTCCAGTGCATTACCGCATCCCCAGCCGCATGACGGAGGGCTATGGCCTCAACAGCCGCATGGTACAAGAGCTGCACCGAGAGGGGGTGCGCCTCATTCTCACCGTGGACAACGGCATCTCCGCCCACGAGCCCATCCAACTGGCCAAAGCTCTGGGCTTGACGGTGATCGTGACGGATCACCACGACTTGCCGCCCCAGTTGCCCCCTGCCGATGCCATCCTCAATCCCAAGCAGCTCCCCGTTTCTTCTCCCTATCGGGGGATGGCCGGGGTGGGAGTTGCCTACCTCCTGGCCCAGGCGCTGGCCGAGCGCCGTGGTGATGGCCATCTGCAGCGGGTGGCCCTGGAACTGTTTACTGTGGGCACCATTGCCGATCTGGCGCCGCTGACGGGGGTTAACCGCCTTTGGGTGCGGCAGGGGCTGCACCTCTTGCCCACCTCCCAGGTGGCAGGGATCCGCGCCCTTCTGCAGGTGATGGGCATGCAGGGATCCCTGGAGAGGCTGCGGCCTGAGTGGATTGGGTTTGGCCTGGGGCCCCGCATCAACGCCGTTGGGCGAATTGGCCGGGCGAGAATGGGGATCCAGTTGCTGATCACCGACGATCCCCAGCAGGCAGAGAAACTGGCCCGCCGCTGCGAACGGCTCAACCAGGTGCGGCAGCAGATGTGCGGGCGCATCGAGGCAGAAGCCCTCGAGCAAATTGCCCAGCAAGGCCGAGATCTGCAACAGGAGCGGGTGTTAACAATTTTGGGATCCCCTCAGCAGAAATGGCATAAAGGGGTGATCGGCATTGTGGCCTCGCGGTTGGCAGAGCGTTTTGGCTGTCCGGTGTTCATCGGCAGCCAGTCGCGGCAAGGGGAGATCAGTGGCTCGGCGCGGCAGGGGATCCCCGAGTTTGACGTGTTTCAAGCGTTGGAGTTTTGCAAGGATCTGTTCACCAAGCACGGCGGCCACCCCGCTGCCGGGGGATTTAGCCTGAGAGCAGAAGACTGGCCTTTTTTTGAAGAACGGTTGCGGCAGTTTGCCCAACAGCAGTTGCAGCCGGAGCAGATCCAGCCGCTGGTGCAAATCGATGCCGAAGTGTCGCTGTCAGATCTCACCCTTGACCTCTATCGAGAGCTCCAGCATCTGCAGCCCTGTGGCATCGGCAATCCTGAGCCGGTCTTCTACAGCCGCAACCTGCAGGTTCTGCAACAGCAGCGATTTGGCCCAGTTCCCGGCCACCTGAAGCTGCTGCTCCGGGATCCTGCTCTCCCTACGCAACGCTCCTATGGGTTACGTGCTACTCGGACGGAGTCCTCTTGTCCGGGCAGGAGCGACTCAGCTGTCAAAACCTCCAGTTACGACACTGATGGGTTATCGCTGGGCAACGCTTTGGGCAACACTTTGGCGAACGGGTCAGCAGTGGGGATCACAAACGCGAAGCCCCAGCGCCCTCTTTGGGCCATCTGTTGGCGGGGAGCGGAAATCTATCCGCTGCCAGAGCGAGTTGATGTAGCCTACACCCTCAAGGCCAAAACATGGCAGGGAGAAACCCAACTGGAGCTGGAAATTCTCGGGATCCAACCTGCCCAAGAGGCTGCCACTGCCGGCAAACCCCCTCTCGAGAAAACAGCGCCCCGCACCCCTGATGGGAGCAAGTCTCCCATCTCCCCCGCCTCTCTGGATGCCACTCCTCCCATGCCCAACTCCAAGCCCTCGACTGGCTCCCAGAGGGGGACAGAGCCCTCACCTCTGTTGATCTGGCGCCCCACCCCCCAGCCCACCCAGCCCTTGCGTTGGCAAGCTGTGGACCGGTTTTCTGTCCTCTTGCCTCAAGCACAGGGAACCATCCTGTTCTACGGCTTCCGCCGCCCCTCGCTGGTCTTGTCTTCAAGGCCTACGGCCCGCTATCGCGAACGGCGGTACCTGACTCTCCACTACGACCGTCCCCAAGCCGGCCACCGCTATGATCAACTCTGGTTGTGGAGCTGGCCCCCTTCTCTGGATCACCTCAAGTGGCTGCTCTGTTGCACCCCCAGCAGCGAGCTGTTGATTGCCGTCCATCAGCAAGCGGTGCCCCTGCCCTCCGCTGCCAGCTTGCAACGCCAGCTCCGCCAATACCTGCAAACCCGCAGCCAGGTGGATCTGCTGCGCTTGGCCCAGCAGTGGTGGCTGTCTCCGGCAGTGTTGGTGGCAGGATTACGCTCCCTGGGGTACGCCTGCCCAGATTTTGGCCCCACGGGATCCCTCGACGAAGAACTGGAAGCCCAGCAGGCTTGGTACAACAGCCCCTGGCAGCAAGTTGCCGCCCTGCTTCAGCGATCCCACCTGGATTCTTCTGCTGCAGAGGCCCATGGGGATTAAACTGCTGCTCGGCTCTGACTACCACGGCAGCGCTCGGCTGATCCGGCAGGCCCTTGCCCATCTGCCGGAGGTGGATGCTTACATCAACTGCGGGGATTTCTGTTCCAAGGCCGGCAAACCTTCCCGCAAGGCCACCCAGGGCTTTCATCCGGCAGCCCAAGCAGAGGTGGTTCATCTGCAATCCTTTTTGGCGGCAGTGGAGAGCCTGGGCAAACCCTGGCTCTTTTTACCTGGCAACCACGATCCAGCAGCTTCGGTTTTGAATTCGCTGGTTGGCCGTTGGGGACGGGCCATCACCCAGTCCTGCTGCTTTGAGTGGCTGGGGTTACAGGTTTTGGCTGTACCCTGGACTCCCCCCTGTGGCTGGAGCTGGTCTCTGACCTCCGCCCATTTGCAGGAGCTGCTCGCCCTCTACAGTCAACCCCCCCGGCCCATTGACCTGCTGCTCACCCATGCTCCGCCGCGAGGCTTTTTGGATGAAGGCGGGAAGTGGTATCACCGTCGCACACCCACCTTGCGCCCCCTTTTGGAACAGGTGCAGCCCCGCTACTACATCTGCGGACACATGCACTGGGATGGGGGCAAGGTAGAGCGGTGCGGATCCACCCTGGTGATTAACACAGCCCTGCACAACATGGTTCTCGAGATCCATTAGGCAGGAAGCCCTTGGACAGCCTTCCGCCTCCTCAGATTTCCACTCGTAGGAACCTTCCATGACCCGTCCTTTGATCTTGGCCAGCAGTAGCCCCGGCAAATGGCGCGAGTTCAATGCCTTTTTCCAGGCCCATGCCCCTGCTTGGGAGCTGCGCCGCATGCCCTCAGAAATTGAGGTGGAAGAAACCGGCACCACCTTTGCCGAAAATGCCCTTCTCAAAGCCAGAGCCGTGGCCAAGTCTCTGGGGGAGTGGGCCATTGCCGACGATTCCGGCCTAGCGGTAGAAGCCCTTGGCGGCGTCCCTGGGATCCGCTCGGCTCGCTATGCCCCCAACGATGCTGCCCGCATCGAGCGGTTGCTCAGGGAAATGGAAGGGATCCCAAATCGCCGAGCCACCTTTCACTGCGCCATCGCCCTGGTGGATCCCCAAGGTGTAGTGCATGCCCTGGTGGAAGGGGTATGCTCGGGAGAGATCTTGACCCAGCCGCGGGGAGAGGGGGGGTTTGGCTATGATCCCCTGTTTTGGGTGCCCGAAGTGGGGCTAACCTTTGCCGAGATGAGCCCAGCTCAAAAAGAGGCCATCGGCCACCGAGGCCGAGCCTTGCGCGCCTTGAAAGCGCAGTTGCCTCTCCTGGAGAAGCGTATGGGCTGGCTTGGATCCCAGCAATAGCCCCCGATGTCCTGGCTGGGGAGCATGACTCTAGTCAATAATAAGCTCAACTATACTGAAAATAATGTATAATATGTTCAGTACGG
>NZ_JANSIK010000182.1:0-3784 GCF_047462035.1 Synechococcus sp. R5-15
GCCTTCCTGCTCAGAGATAGGCAGGATGCGATCGCTTCTTTCCTGAACCATGTTCAGGAGAGTTCAGCGTAAATGTATCAGGAACGGTTCGAGCCGCAGGGATCAGTGGGTGGCGCTCAGTTCCTTGGTTGGGCAGCATTGCAGAGCAGCAGGGCATCTGGATCCCAAAGGATCTGCCCATCAAGAGCCATTCTCCCCAACACCGGCATTCCTACTTGGGCTTCCAGGCGCGGGATCAAAGTTGCATCCAGCTTTTCCAAGGCTTGGGGATCCCCAGTTTCGGTCAGGGATCCAATCAGCACCCACCCCAAACCGCGGGCCTTGGCTTGGCGCAACAGGGCGGCAAAAGCGGCAGCTTGGCTCAGAGCGGCCTCCCGCTGCAGCGTCAGCAGCAAGCTCAACCCCCACGCATGGGCCAGATCCGCCCAAGTTTGGCCTGGCCCCAGGGGATCGGCAACGCTGCCCGGCAAAACCAGTAGGGGATCTTTTTCTCCTGCCCACTCGGAGATTTGTTGCCAGAGGGCCTTTAGCTGAGCTTCCGAAGGGTTGGGATCCACTCTGAGCCGGCCCCAAGGGCGTTGAACCACCTGCTGCCAAGCGTCGGCCACTGCCGTAGCTCCTGGGATCCCCGGCCAGGTGTTGGCCACCATCACCTTCATGGCTCTGCCTCCCATAGGCCGAGAAACTCCGGCTGGATCTCGAAGCCAAACACCAAAGCCATATCCCGCAGCATGGAGACGGATCCCAGGTTCTGCTGCTTAAACCACCGCATCAACACAAAGATCTTCTGATAGACAAAGATCTCCAACGCTTCTGGGTTGTAAACAATGCCCTCCCGAGGGTTGAATTGGTGGGGCACCATCATAGCCGCGTAACGGGCCAGTTCTCCTTGGCGCCAATTGAGAAAGTAGGGCATCCAGGGGTAGACCGTATCCCACCGAATAAACCACAGGCGCACCTCCGGGATCTCGGACAGCTCCCGTGGATCCTCAGGGCTGCGCGGCCAATCGATGGCGCATTGCACCTGCTGGGCAGCACGCACGGGATCGGCCATCAAGGTTTTCACCAGCTCATGGCCGGGGGTGAGATCCAGAGTTTGAATGGCCTTGGCAGGAAGGTAGAGGGTAATCGGCACGGCAACACAGCTATCTGGCTTGCAAATGCAGCTTATCTCAGCTCTGCTCTGTCTTGCTCGCCACTGGGATCCCTAGACGGGTGAGATCCAGGGCAAAACCTGCCGTTACCAAAAACACTTGGTCGGCCAGGGGAGCCAGCCTTTGGGTCAGTTCCCCCATCCGATCCCGAAACCGCCGCCCCAGTGGGTAAGCGGGCACCACCCCCCAGCCCACTTCTTCAGACACCAGGAGGATCTCCCCTCTATGGCTTTGCAAGGTTGCCAAGAAGGATTGCACCAAGGGATCCCATTCTGAAGAGGGACAGTCTAGGCCCTGCGCCACCCATCCCCCCAGCGAATCCACCAGCGCACAACAGGGCTGGGGCAACTTTTGCAGTTCTGCCCCCAAGTCCCTCCCGGTTTCCCAAGTCTGCCAACTGGAAGGCCGCCGTTGCCGGTGCTGTTGAACGCGCTCTGCCCATTCTGGATCCGTCTTGGGATCGGGTTTCGGCCCGGTAGCCAGGTAGATAACCGGCAAGCCCGAAGCCGCAGCCAAACCCTCTGCCAGCCGGCTTTTGCCAGAGCGCACAGGGCCACAGATCAGCACAATCGCCATTGGGTAGAATGGAAATCCACTGACGTTTGAGTCTAACCTCGACAACAGCCTTCTGAAGTCCTCAGCCGAGTGGTACCCGGTCAATCCTGAGGCTGAATCTCTATGCCCATCCGAATCGAGCACGCTGCCCAGCTGGAAGAGAAACCTATTTTGCTCACGCCGGTTTAGAGCCTTTTCCTCTGCTCACGATTGGCTCCCTAAGCTACGGATATGAGTTTTTCCTTCATTGGATGGGAGAGTCATCCCGCGTCAAGATTGGACGTTGCACTTCGATTGCAGGAGGGGTGCATTTTTTCGTAGGGTACGAGCACCATACTGACTGGGTTACTACTTACCCTTTCACCCATTTACCTGATTCCTGGCGAGAGCTTCGTGCTTTGAAAGGGCACCCTGTAACTCGCGGAGATATTGTTGTTGGCCATGATGTTTGGATTGGCTATGGCGCTAAGATTCGCTCGGGGGTAACCATTGGAAATGGAGCAGTTGTTGGAATGGGTGCTGTGGTAACTCGAGATGTCCCCCCTTATGCCATTGTTGCGGGCGTGCCAGCGAGGGTGGTTCGCTACCGTTTTGCACCTGAAGTGATCGAGTGGCTTATCCAACTTGCTTGGTGGGATTGGCCCCTTGAAGCCATACGCCAGGCAGCACCTCTTCTCTGTCGGCCACTAGATCAGGAAGCAATGTCAGGGCTTTCTCAGATCAAGCAAAGCCTTCTTGCTGTTTGAAACTACTTGAGAAATTCCCCGCAGGCTAAGATGAGAGTTGGTTACGCTTGAAAAAACAATCTCGAATAACCTGACTGTACTTCAGGCTCAAAAGCTCGACCATGACAGATCCCAAGCCAATATCTCCGCCTGAACAAAAGGCTGCTTCGGCCTCTTTTCGATCTGCTCAACCGCTCTGGCTCAGCCTAGCGCTGGGGATCACCACTGCTCCCGTTTTGTTGGGCTTGGTCTTGGCAGATCGGGCCGGGAAATGGCTGGGATCCCTGAGCTGGGAAGATCCGGGTTGGTGGCTGGGGGAGCGGCTGCCCAACTTAGACAGCGCCCCGCTACAGGCCCATGAGCAACAGCGCAAAAACTCTGCCCCGGTCGAGAACCCCTAGCTTCTCTGTCACTTTCGTATCATAGGAAAGCGAACTAGCAGCAGGAGTTAACAGCCTTTGCGTAGACCGGCCAAACCGTCTCAGGAGTTCGCCTCCACATTCTCGGGGGTGCTGTTCTGGCTGAGCGCGTTTCTCTTCACAACGGTGTTGAGTGCTTGTCTGGGCTACCTATTTGGTCAGCGAGCTCTATCGGGGGTTTCTTCTCCCGTCACCGGCGCCGGTCGGGCTTCTCCTTCCCGCGAAGTTCGGGATCCCCGTACTGTGCCTTTGCTGAACGAGGCTGAGGTAATTGCAGCAGCCGAAGCCAGCCTTCGTCCGTCCCCAACTCCCACCCCCCTCTTTACCCCAGCACCCACGCCGGTTGCAACTCCCACTCCAACACCCACCCCCAGATTGTCTCCTGAATTGGCGGCGGCCCCGTCGCCAACTCCTCGCCCCGCCACTCCATCTCCTCCACCTCCCCGTCCGCGTCAGCAGGACGGAGTTCCTGCCCCGCCGGCGCCCACACCACCTTCGCCCCCCCTACCAATTGCCGCCAGTGGACAGGTCTCTATGCAGGTGCTTTCGGTTCGTCGCGAGGGAAGCCAAGTGGTTCTGAATGTAGCTATGCAAAACAACTCGGCAGAGACGGTGCGCTTTCTCTATAGCTTCCTGAACATTACTGACGACAATGGACGGTCAATCAACGCGCTCACCCAGGGTTTGCCGGGGGAGCTGCCCCCCAATAGCCAAGTCTTCCAGGGAACCATCCGCATCCCAGCCTCGAGCCTAGCCGGATCCCGATCCCTGTCCCTGAGTTTGGCTGATTACCCCAGCCGCCGCCACCGAGTGGGAGCCAGTGGGATCCCAGTGCCGCCGTAACACCCCTCTTCCTTTAGCTTCAGCTAGAAATCGCAGGAGCCCCGCACTGTACCCGTAGGGTCACTGCCGGGAGGAATGCGCTTTGATG
>NZ_JANSIK010000183.1:0-2117 GCF_047462035.1 Synechococcus sp. R5-15
GAGATAGGCAGGATGCGATCGCTTCTTTCCTGAACCATGTTCAGGAGAGTTCAGCGTGAATGTATCAGGTTCCAAACCGGCTCCAGACAGTTCCCCAAGCCCTCTCCCAAGGGGAAGGGGTAGGTCGGAATCAAGGCCACCAATGGCCTACGGCGACTGGGAATACCCCTGGTGAGCCGCCGCTGTTTGGTGGTCATCTTCTGTTCAAAATGGGCATCACTTCAGCGGGTTGCAATCATCACGTGTTTGGTGATTTGGTAGTCGCGCACCGCTTCTGCCGAGAGATCTTTGCCAAATCCCGATTGCTTAAAGCCGCCATGGGGGGCCTCAGAGGCAATGGGAATATGGTCGTTGATCCAGACGGTGCCGAACTCCAGATCGGCGGCCAACCTCATCGCTCGTCCGATGTCTTGAGTCCACACAGAAGCCGCCAGCCCGTATAGGACGTCATTGCCCAAGCGTAGCGCTTCCGCTTCTTCGCGAAACGAGCCGAGCGTGAGAACCGGCCCAAAAACCTCACTCTGTACGATCTCCGCTTTTTGATCGACATTGGCAATCACCGTGGGTTCATAGTAGTAGCCCTGGGCAAGCTGGGAAGGGATCCGACCGCCGGTCAGCACCTTGGCTCCCTCTGCTTTGGCCCGCTCCACAAATCCCATCACCCGCTCCCGCTGGGCTGCTGAGACCAAAGGCCCCATCTCCACTCCCGCCTCGAAAGGGGATCCCACCGTTACTTTGCGCATGGCTTCTACAATGGCCTCTTGCGCCTGCGCCAGCTTGCTCTCGTGCACATAGACGCGGGTGGCTGCCGTACAGTCTTGGCCGGTATTGACGGTGGCAGCAAATGTGGCCTTGGCAGCAACGGTCTCTACGTCCGCATCCTCGAAGACGATAAACGGCGCTTTGCCCCCCAGTTCCAAATGCACCCGCTTCAGGGTATCTGCCGCTGTCCGCATCACCTGCTTGCCGGTGGCGGTAGAGCCGGTAAGGCTGACCATGCGCACCTGGGGGTGCTCCACCAGGGCTTGGCCGGTGGCATTGCCTCCGGTAACGATATTGACTACCCCGGGCGGGATCCCAGCCTCGGCGATCAGTTCCCCCAGCATCAGGGTGGTCAGGGGGGTGGCAGGAGCGGGCTTGAGCACCACCGTACAGCCGGCGGCCAGGGCGGGGCCGATCTTCCAGACGGCCATCATCAGCGGATAGTTCCAGGGGGTAATTTGAGCGCACACCCCCACCGGCTCTTTGCGAAAGAGGGAGGTGTAGCCCTTGGCATATTCCCCGGCGCTAAAGCCATGGATGTCGCGGGCGGCAGCGGCGAAGAAACGCAGATTATCCACCGCAAACGGCAAATCTCCCCCCAAGCTGAGGAACTCGTAGGGCTTGCCGGTGTTTTCCGATTCCACACGAGCCAGTTCTGGGGCACGAGCCTCGATCAGATCTGCCAATTTCCAGAGGGCCAGGGATCGCTCGCCGGGGGTAAGTTTCGACCAACGGCCATCGTAGAAAGCGGTCTGGGCAGCTTGCACCGCCCGATCCACATCGGCAGGGCTGGCATCCACCACCTCTGCCAGTTTCTCGCCGGTGGCCGGGTTCTCGATGGTCATCAGGCCCCCCCCTTGGCTATCGACCCATTGGCCGTCGATCCAGAGTTTGTAGGCCATAGCGATGTCCTCAACAGCTTGGTGAAATGGCTCTCCCCATTGTGCCGAATCTTTTTGGCTCGGCTTGAATCATAAGCTTCATTCAACTTTGGCAACTTTGGGGTGCAGAGATGGGATCCTTTGGGATTGGGATGGCCCAAACGGCTATTCGCAAAGCGGGCCGTAGACTGTGGCCAACGGCGCACTGGTGAGGATCCCGCATCTGCTAACTAACGGAGGTGCAGGGGCAATCAGTCCTGCACTCTACCCGCAGGGTGAGCACCGGGATACAGGGATCCCCGCCATACCTCTGAGCGAAATCTGTAGCAAAACCTACTTATGCTGGTGTAACCTACAAGCACCGGATTGATAACCTACAAGCACCGGATTGATCCAGATGCCTGCCAACAAGCCGCTCGCGTCAGCGGGACGGAGGCCTTGCTGTTGGCGTGGCTGGAGATTGGCCGGGACGTA
>NZ_JANSIK010000184.1:0-5345 GCF_047462035.1 Synechococcus sp. R5-15
CGTACTGAACATATTATACATTATTTTCAGTATAGTTGAGCTTATTATTGACTAGAGTCATGCTCTCTTCTCCTTACACTGAGTTAAGGAATACCTCAGGGTGGGGGCAGATAGGGAATATGCTCTGTGGTGGAGCAGGCCAATGCCGTTGGCGTTCTCCGCTGCCAATATGATCTTACAAGGATCTCAGAATCCTAACATGCGGTGCGAAGCACTAGGGGATGCAGCCTGTGGATGCTTTGTTTCAAGTTGTGGTGCTGAATCAAACCCCAGATCCAGAACGGGTCATCTACCAGGCCATGCACCAGGATTACAGCCCTGATTTTGTCACCTCAGAAAGCCGGATCCCGGAAAAGTATGGAGAGGCCGTGGTGCGGCATTTGCTGGAGGGCAACCGTGGCCACTATGGGCCTCTAGAGCATCCTCAGATCACGTTTGGGGTAGGCTATTTTCCCCATGCTGTCATGCAACAGGCCCGTACTCATCGGGTGGGAATTTCTTTTGATGTTCAATCCTTCCGATATACAGGCCAGCAAATTGCCGATTTGGGCAAAAAGCTCTTGTTCGCGTCAGCGGTGCGGAGCACAACCGAGACTGCTGCTCCTGTTGGCGAGACCGGCTACGGTTGCGTCAGCGATCGCGTCAGCGGGCCGGAGGCCTATCGCGTCAGCGGGCCGGAGGCCTATCGCGTCAGCGGTGCGGAGCACAGTGGCGGGACGGAGTCCTCCTTGTCTTTGCAAGAGCTGGAAACTTTGTTTTACGTTCCTGCCAGCGTCAAGGAGGGCAAGGCCAAAACCCGCCAAGGCTTTAGGCCCATCTCCCCCGAAGCTTTGGATATCATTCTTGCGCAATATCGCAGCCAGGCCATTGCTTATTATCGCCTGGTAGAAGAGTGCGGATTGCCCTATGAAGATGCTCGCAACATCATTGGCTACGGGATCCGACAACACTTCGTGGTCTCTTTCAATTGCCGTAGTCTAATGCATTTTTTGGATTTACGAGCCAAAGAAGATGCTCAACGAGAAATTCAACATCTGTGTGAACTGATTTGGCCCCACTTTGAAGCGTGGTGTCCCCACGTGGCGGCCTGGTATCGTAAGCATCGCTGGGGAAAGGCTCGATTATCCCCCTAAACTTAGTTTAGATAGATATGCTCTGCTAACCCCTTCTGCGGCTAATCCTGTTTTTGATCTTTTGTTGGGTTACGGGTATGGATCCCGAAGCTTATGAGCAAATGGCAGGCTTGGAAGACCGGCATTGGTGGTTTTTGGGTCGCCGTCACATTCTGAGTCGGGTTATTGGATCCCTGTCGCTTCCCCCCTCTGCTTATATTTTGGAAGCTGGCTGTGGTAGCGGCGGCAACCTGGAGATGTTGTCCAGATTTGGCAAAGTTTGGGCTATGGAAAAGAGTGAAATTGCACTGCCGCTGGCCCAAGCTCGCGGTATTGGGATCGTGGCAGAGGGGGAGTTGCCAAACCGGATCCCCTTTGGTTCTCAACGATTTGATTTGATTGCTTTGCTGGATGTGCTGGAGCATCTGGAGAATGACAAAGAAGCTCTCCTAGCCCTCAGTCAAAGGTTAACCCCATCTGGCTACTTAGTTGTAACTGTTCCGGCTTATCCGTGGCTGTGGAGTTTACATGATGAGCTTAATCATCACAAGAGACGATATACCCGCGGGCAACTTTTGTCGTTGCTTAAAAGCTCAGGTCTAGAAGTTTATACCCTTGTTTTCTTCAACAATTTTCTTTTCCCAATCATTTCAGGGATCCGCATAATGCAGAAAGTGCTTCGCCTGAGGGAAAGCCAAGATCTGAAAATGCCGCCGCTTTGGCTCAATCGACTGCTGACGGGTATTTTTGCTGCAGAAGCCTATCTGATACCTAAGTTTTCTCTGCCCTTTGGTGTATCTCTGCTGGCAGTAGCCGGCCCGGCAACGAAATCGTAGTATCCTGTCATCATTGCTGTTCTCAGACTGCACTTTGATCATTGCTTAAACTCTCATGTTTCGACATCCAATGTCTGCAATTCTGGTAGTTTCTACAACAGCCTTTTCCGACGGTACTTAACCCACTCAACAGGGATTTTTATCTCTTGCATGATGAGGATCCCAATTACTTAAAGAACTTATTTTGTGTCAGCAGCATGAAGTCCTTTGAAGCTGGGAAGGGCCGTCAATAGAATTATCTGGTGAGGGCTACCCATTCAAGTTTTGGTCAACACTGATCTTGTCCAATAGCCTCAGATGCACAATCTTTTCTGTAAGATTGTCAACAGTCTTGATGCCGAAGGAGATAACCCTTGGCCGAACGCGGCTATAAAACTCGTCTGGATCTGCATCGTTTGTGGGTGCCCTTGGCCTGTTTTGGCGATGGCCTTTGTATTTGGTTGGCCTTTGGGGCGGGCTACTGGCTGCGCAGCTTGCGTCCTCATCAGCTCTTGCCTTGGGATGTCTACGCGGCCTTGGGATTGTTGACCGCCCTCAGTTATTGGGGCATTCAGGCGGGCTTAGGCGGATACGGTGAGTCGAAGCGCTTGTCTCGCTTTGAAGAATGGGCCAGTTTGCTGGTGGGGTTGGGATTGACGTTTGGTTTGGTGCTGGCAGGGGCCTTTTTCGTTCGCTCGGTCTCTTTGTCGCGGCTGGTGGTGGGCTACGCCGGCTTGTTGGCTCTGCTGAGTTTGACTTTGGTACGGGTGGGGTTGCGGCTGGGCATGGGCTGGTTGTGCTCTAGGGGCTACGGTCGGCGGCAGGTCATCTGGGTGGGATCCTGGTCGGTGTTGGCGGAAGTGTTGGAGCGATTGCAGCGATCCCCGCAGTTGGGCTTCCAGGTAGTCGCCTGGGCAGGCGTAGAGCAAGGCTCTTTTGAGGAAGATCCCCCATCTCAAAATAGGGATCCCTGTCAAGATTCATATCCAGTACTAAACACCGCCCGCCCTACCTCTGACGGGGTTAAGTCTGCCGACAGGACTCTGTCCGGCTCATCCCGAGGAACCCTCTCCTGCTTGTGCAGTCAGCTTGAGCCTTCCTGGTCGGCTCTTGAGCGTCTGGATCTGGTCCATTTGATTGCCTATCTGCAAGCCCACCCAGAAGTGCAGGAGGTGTGGTTTGGGCAACCGGAGCTGGCAACTGCTCCTCTGTTGCTCAGTTTGCAAACATTGTCGGTGCAGGTGCGCTTGGTGCCGGATATCTTAAGTTTTTTAACGGTGAACTTCAGCCTGCAGTCTCTCGACGGGATCCCGCTGCTAACTCTGCGTCAGCCCCCTTTGCGCTACGCCCACAACCGGTTCCTCAAGCGAGCTGTAGACATCCTAGGAGCTTCCCTGGGCCTGATCTTGCTTAGCCCTCTGTTTTTGATTATTGCCCTGCTGGTAGCCTGCAGCAGTCCTGGCCCCATTCTGTATTGGCAAGAGCGGGTGAGCTTGGACGGGCGTCGCTTTTGGATTGCCAAGTTCCGCACCATGCGAGTGGATGCTGAGGCAGCCGGCCAGCCGGGCTGGACGCGCCCCGGGGATCCGCGCCGAACCAAGATAGGAGCCTTTTTGCGCCGCACCAACCTGGACGAGCTGCCCCAACTGTGGAACGTCCTGAAAGGGGAAATGAGCCTAGTGGGCCCCCGCCCAGAGCGGCCCTACTTTGTCGAGCAATTTAGCCAGGAGATCCCCAAGTATCCGGATCGGCATTTGGTGAAAAGCGGCCTGACTGGCTGGGCCCAGATCCATGGCCTACGGGGGGATACCAGCATTGCCCGCCGCACCCAGTATGATCTCTACTATGTGCAAAACTGGTCCCTGTGGCTGGATCTGCGCATCCTGGCCATTACCCTTTGGCAAGGGATCCGCGGACGGCTGGCCGGATACTAGGGGTTAGCGTATGCCATTCTCCCCCCAAGAGCTGCTCTACGAGGGCAAGGCCAAGCGCATCTACCGCACTGCCGATCCCAGGGTTTATCTTTGCCAATACAAAGACGACGCCACCGCCTTCAACGCCCAAAAGCGGGGATCCATCGCCGGCAAGGGAGAGGTGAATTGCACCGTCTCCAGCCATGTGTTTGCCTACCTGGCGCAGCAAGGGATCCCCAACCATTTCTTGGCCCAAACCGGCCCCACCGAGATGCAGGTGCGAGCCTTGCACATCCTGCCTTTGGAAGTGGTGGTGCGCAACCGCACAGCGGGTAGCCTCTGCCGACGGCTGGGCCTGGAGCAGGGCCTTCCCATCGAGCCGCCGCTGGTGGAGTTCTATTACAAAAACGATGCCTTGGGGGATCCCTTGGTGACCACAGATCACATCCGCCTGTTGCAGCTGGCCACGCCGGAGCAGGTGGAGCGCCTCGGATCCCTGGCTTTGGCCATCAACAACCATCTGCAGGCTTTCTGGCGAAGCTGCCGCCTAGAGTTGGTGGACTTTAAGCTGGAGTTTGGCCTGGACGAGAAGGGAGAGATCCTGCTAGCCGACGAGATTAGCCCCGATACCTGCCGTCTTTGGGATCTGGAGGGATCCGAGCCGCGAGTGCTGGACAAGGATCTCTTTCGCTTTGAT
The DNA here is from genome assembly GCF_047462035.1 of Synechococcus sp. R5-15. Taxonomy (NCBI): domain Bacteria; kingdom Bacillati; phylum Cyanobacteriota; class Cyanophyceae; order Synechococcales; family Synechococcaceae; genus Synechococcus; species Synechococcus sp. R5-15. Next base: position 4,538 of record NZ_JANSIK010000184.1, read on the forward strand.
CTGGGGGATCCAGTAGCTGGCTATCAAGAGGTGTTGCAGCGGGTGCTTCAGGCAGTGGGATCCCAATTCCTTCTCTCCTAGAGGGAGAGGAGCCAGGGGTGAGGGACTATAATCGCCTCAGCGATCCCACTCCCTTAACGCCCGAGCCTCCTTTCGCTTGTCGGGATCCCGCCATGACCTCTCCCCGCCCCCCCTACCCCGGCGAGCGTTTCCGCCGCCAACTGGCCGACCTGCTGGATGCCTGGGTGGAGCAGGGGTTGATTGAACCTGAGCAGCGGGATCGGCTGTGGGAGTACTACCAACTGGATAGCTTGCCCCGAGCGGCCGGCAGCCGTTTTGTCTTGGTGCTGCTACTGTTTGGCGCAGTTCTGGTAGGCCTGGGGGTGATCTCCTTTGTGGCGGCCAACTGGGCTGCCATTCCCCGCTGGGCCAGAGCCTGGGGGTGCTTGGCCCTCATGGTAGGGCTGCAGGTGGCGGGCTTCCAGGCTTGGCAGCAGGGATCCCAGCGTCTGGGTAGCGCCCTGCTGATAGCCGGTGAACTGACCCTGGGAGCCTGTATTGGCCTGATGGCCCAGTGGGTTCAGCTTGGGGGATCTGCGGCAGGCTTGTTTTGGGCCTGGGGGATGGGCAGTTTGGCCATGGCCTACGGCTTGCGTCACAGCCCCAGCGGTGTACTGGCCTGCCTTCTGCTGGGCTCGGGGATGGTAGCCGACTTCGTGGATTGGGGGACTGTCAACTTCCTGATACATTTACGCTGAACACTGCTGAACATCACTGTTCAACTATGCAGCGATAGCATTCTGTTTGT
>NZ_JANSIK010000185.1:0-10724 GCF_047462035.1 Synechococcus sp. R5-15
TAGGTGTCGCAGTAGGTGCCGGGCGCCAAAAGTTCGTCCAATCCTGAGGCGAAGGAGAGCTGGTCAGTAACCAGAAAGCCCCCCGCAGAAATCACTTCCAGGTTCCTTAAGTTCAGATCCCCATTTTGGCTGCAGTTAAAGGAAATCAGAGAATGGGCAAACCATTTGGCTGCCTCTTGGCGGTTGGCTGTTTTGATGAGGATGGGCAAATCTGCATTCTTTATGGCTTGAACCAGCCGGCAACGCCTGGGATGGCGGGATCCCTGTTGGCCGATAAAGACCACTTGATTTTCTCTATCTTCCACCCAATCGTGGGTAACAGTGCGCATGGAGATAAGAGGCAACCAGGCAAGATTCTCAGCGCCTGCTGCGGCAAACCAGTGCAAATGCTGGAAGTTATAGGCAGTAGCGACGTAATCAAAGCCTTCAGTAGCCCAGTAGGCCAAGAGATGGTTGATGGGAAACTCCCAGTGGTGGGTGTCTCCAGCTAGCAAGAGTGTGGGGCATTTAAACTTCCTTGTATTTAGGGGATTACTCTGGTCAATGCTGGAAGTCCAAACAATAACTAGGTCAAACTCCTTATTTGTAATTTGCTCAGACTGCTGCACAAAGTCATAGAGGTCATAGTCTCCCTCTGGGCACTCCACCAATTCCTTAGAGAGATTGACAAAGTTTAGTCCAAAGCCCTTGGCTTTCCTCTTGGGGCAAAGACTGACCTGCCGATCTGAAAGCTGCGGGGGCGGGATATAGTCTGGCGGAGTTGGCCAATTGAGGAGAATTCGCGGAGCATTGGCCTTGATGTCTTGCATTTCTCGACTCCCCAAGTTGAGCGGCAGGTTCTTCTAGCTCCTACAGGCTACTAGGATTGGACACAACAACAAGGGATCTCTGTTGCCCTGGAAAACGATAAGCCGAGCATAGGTTATAAGCAACCCCATGGATCCCTGTCTGCAAGAGCCGAATCCAGTTTACCTGCCTGGATGGCCCCTACCCAAGACGAGCTCTCCTACGACAATGGCATACCCATGGAAAGCTGGCGGCACACGTGCCAGATGGACTTGCTCATCTCCACCACCCATGCCGAGCGAGGTTTTGAGGCTGTACCCAGCGAAGTGGGAGGGTAGGAGGCCACCTGGATTCTGTGGGCCACTGCCGCTGGGGAACTGATGCCTGCCAAGGCTGAACTGGAGCAGCAAAGGGCTGAGCGCCTGGCCTAAAAGTTGTGAGAACTGGGGGTGGATCCGGGTACATTAAGCTAGAGCAGACGTCAGGGATCCCTCTCCATGCAGCGCCAAGACCTCGCACAGGATCTTGCCTTAGAACTGGAGCAAACCCAGAGTCTCACCCAGCTATTGGACTGGGCCTTAGCTCGTCTCCCTGCCCAACAGATCTTCTGCCAGATTGGCTGGGAAGAGTCCGCAGCTATTCTGCAGGCAATGCTTCGCTATACTGAAAAGCTGGCGGTGATTCTGCGGGATCCTCTGCAGAACTCATCCGAAAAGCCAACTAGCACGGAAGATATCCAAACTCAAATTTCTCAATTGGGATTAGAAGAACGGGTTCTACTTTTGGAAGGTTCTGTTCCTGCCCTTCTAGCAGATCTATGGCACTGGTTCCCAGAGACCCAGATTGGCGTTTGCTTCCAGACTGAGCTCACCGATTATCGCACCCATCTACTTCGATCGTTGCTACTGCGGAATTACTTGGCTGACTTAGCCCTATACTTAGTTAACCATTGCCGCTACGGAGCCATAGCCCAAGCCAACCTAGATTTGATGGGGGTGGATCCCAGTTTTCACCTGCAGAAGATTTTGCCCAATCTAGGCCAAGGGATCCATCTCCTCACTTGGGATCCCCAGCACAAGGTCTTAACCGAACAGGATCTTGCTTATATCCAAACAATCGGCCCTGGATCACTACTGTCTGCTAACCCGGTATCCCTCACCTTTGCTCAGCCGGATCCTTCAGAACCCACCCGGTTTTACCCCTGTAAATACATCAAGCTGGACAACTTCCTGCCTCAAGAGATCAACCAAGCCATTCTCCAGCATGCAATTACCCACCAGGACAAGTTTGTTCCTTCCAGAAGCTATAGTAAAAACAACACCGAGGCCGAGTCACTAAAATTTCGTCGCTCCCTGCGGCTGGACTTTGCCCACTTTCAGGAGTATGGAGCCCTGCTGCGGGAAAAAATTGCGGCTGTTGCTCCCCAGATTTTCGCTGAGCTAGGCATCGAGAACTTCGACATTCAAATCTTTGAGATGGAGATGATTGCCAGCTATGATAGTTGTTATTTCGTCCCCCACATCGATAATTCCTACCTGCAAACAGCCTTCCGTCAGGTGAGCTGCGTGTACTACTTCCACAAAGAGCCAAAGCCTTACCGAGGAGGTGAGCTGCGCATCTACGACACCCAAAGACGAAAGCCCCATCCGCCAATTCTCTATGGAGCCTACGATGAGGTGATCCCGACCAACAATAGCATCGTCTTCTTCCTCAGCAGTTGTTTGCACGAGATCCTGCCGGTATTTAGTCATAGTCAAGCCTTTGCCGATAGTCGCTTTACCGTCAATACTTGGCTAGGATCCAAGCAATTTACCTAAAAGGCTTGCAGCTCCACTATGGCCAGAGTCTGTATTGTGACCACCGTTCGGGATCCAGGGGTGTGCTTGGAGTCGTTCATTCGCTATCACCTTGCTCTCGGAATCGCCCATATCTATATCTTCTTTGACGATCCGGAGGATCTCGCTGTTCAGGTAGCACTTAAGTTTTCCAATGTAACGGCTATTCCCAACGATGAAGCTTTGCAAGTCCAACAAGCACTGGGAAATGTTCTCTACCCAAAGTATGGCCCTCATGCTGGCTATGAGGTCATGGCTCGCCAGATTCTTAATGTAGAAACCGCCATACAACTCGCTCTTGAGCAAGGTATGGATTGGATTATTCATATTGATGGGGATGAGCTCTTCTATCTCGGCGAGGCGCTTACTTTAGACTGGTTTGACCAACTAGATAACGATATACTGCAAGTTCACTTCTTAAACTACGAGGCAGCTCCTGAAGCGTTTGAGATCGAAGACTACTTCCGCGAGGTCACTTTATTTAAGAAAAACCCTGCTATTTTGGATCCCGGATTCTATGCTGAGTTTCAGAGCATCTCCGGTAAGAGCCAATACTTTTTGGCTTATCAAAATGGAAAGTCAGCAGCTCGGATCCATCTCACTCTTTTGCCCAATAGCGTACACAGCTTTGATATTCCAGAAGATCATACCTTAGTAACATCATCCCCTTCTATTTTGCACTACTTAAACTGCGGATTTCAGAACTACTACAAAAAATACGCCCAACTGGGAAACTTTCCTGACTATTGGTGGCGCTCAAAATCTAATCCCATTCGAGTTCCCTTTCATCTGCTCTCAAGAGATGCCTACTGCTTAGGAAATACAAACGAGCTGGTAGACATTTATCAAAAGTTTATACTTTATGACGATTTCACAATCAACCAAAACCTCACAGAGAAGGGGATCCTCACTCGCATTCACTATCCTTCACAGTTGCTAGCGACTGTATCCACTCTGTCCAGTTGACCTATGGCTTAATCTACTCGTCCTGAGTGCAAAAATGCTGGCCCAAGAGAAAGTCCAAGAAAAGATCTCTTCCCTCACCAGCGAGCAACTAGCAGAGATCATGCTCTCTGCACAGGGGCTGCTCAGCAATGAACTCGAAGCGAGTAGCAATCCTTGCCCAAAGACTGCGAAACTGGGGGTGGATCCGAGTACATTAGAACGAGTAGTTTTGGGCACTAGGAATGAACTTCTCAACCTTGACTAGGTGAGAAGTCAAGCGGTCAGTAATGATACTTTCTACGATGGTCACACTTCCAAAAGAAATCCCTCTGCCTATGCCGGCTTTATGCGTCTCCAGGCTTCTTGATAGCTGTAGTATTTGAGAGCGTTTCTGTTGATCAGTTTAAGGTTTGGTTGATCGACCTCCATCCCTGAACTTCCCAAAGCAGTTTAAAGTTTCCCCTTAATCCGCCCACATCCTGGGTCGAGGTTGTCTGGAGAGGCAATAACTCAAGCCCGCCAACCGCTAGATCATCTTGCGTCAAAACTACAGAGCTGGGAATCTCTCCCGACATCATAGAACACTAAAAAAGCTCCCCGGTATGGGGAGCCAAATAGATGACCAAGTCATATAAAGTTAGCCAAGCAGGCCGCAGAAGCGATCTGCAACAAGGTATTGACTAGTCAGCGTCAAACACGTTGCAGGAGCGACCCACAAAGTATTGACTGTTCTGCTGAACTTCGGTGGCTTGATCCCCAAGACCAATCTCACACTTAATAGGTTTGTTGCCAAGGTTGACGTAGGCAGGCCCTTTACCAGTGTCAGCCTCCGTTGTGATCCTCACACCCTTCTGGCTTCCAGGTGCGTTCTTAAACTCAGGCTCTTTGTAGATAGGGGTAATTGCAACCCACGGGTCATTCAGGAACTTGTCACCCTTTACCCCGCAGTAGTCAGGTTTAGCCCTGGCAGTGCTATTGCATTGTTTGGGGTCGATGTTTTTCCAGTCAGGGTAGACACTCGTGTCAAGGCGGTAAGCCTCGGAAGCACGGGAGACAGCCGTCAAGGCTGTTTGACCCTCAGCAGCGCGTGAACGACGGACTTGGTTCAAGAACTGCGGAATAGCGATCGCAGACAGCACGCCCACGATCACAATCACCACCAACAGCTCGATCAGAGTAAAGCCCTTGGCTTTAGAGAGGATTTGCTGAGCCAGTTTGGCCCGCAACAGAGACTGACGAGATTTTGCGCTCATGGGTACTTGATCCTTTGACAAACTGGAGAGTTAACTGTGCAGCTCACCTGCCAGTGCTAACTTACCCCGCTTGAGGGCGATTCATAACAGTCTGCCCCTGAGCACAATTGCGGATCTTTACGGGGTGGGCCTGAAAAGAGTCAGTAGTTTAGCCAAGTCGGTCTCAGCGTGGCAGATTAAGACCAGTGCTCTCCCTTCGACCCATGAACCCTGCGCTGCAAGCCCGGATCCTAAAAGCCAAGCAACTGTTTCAGCAGTCTCCCGATGCCTTTGCAGAATGGCTGGCCGCCCTGTACTCAGAGCAAGATGCAGATGCTTGGCGAGAGTTTTTGTGGGGCTTCTTTGACCTTTCCCCACCCCTGCAGTTGGATGGAGGGGCTTCCCCGTCTGACCCAGTAGCGATCACCCTTTTGGCGCTGGAGCAAGTTTTGATTTCCAACCGTCTAAGCCTCGCCTACCAATCCTACACGCCCCTGGTAAAGGCAAGGATCCTGCCCCGCGAGAAGGTCTTGGAGCTACTACTATCCCTCGCAGGCCGTCTGGAAAATAGCCGCATGCAGGATCCACAGCAGGGACTCCAGGTCTGCCTAAAGCTACGGGAGATGGCCTTCGAGCTGGAACCAAGTCGGCGGGATAATACTCAGATTTTGCTGTTCCAGGCTTTGCAAGCTCAAGACGAGCTGGCCGTAGGCTTTTACGGGCAGGCTTTGCTAGAGAGCCTGGCCAGTCTGGAAGACGACGAGACCTTGGACATCACCCAAGAGCCACTCCTGACCCAGTTGCTCACTCGACTCTGGGATGACGGCTACTTGGATTTGTTTTTTGAGCTGGCCACAGCCTTACAAGCTCATCTGCCGGGGAGTCAAAAATCAGGATTTGCTGCTTTGCTAGCCCAACTGGCTCATGCGGCAGATCCCGAGCAGGCGGGGCGCTATGAAGGTTTGTGGACGATAGAGAACCTGGTCGACGACTTCTTCCAAAAAGTAGCTTTTGCTCTTTTCGAGCACTCTACCAGCGATGGCTATTCCACCTTGGGGGAAGCTCTTCTCACAGCAGCCGAGAGCCCCCAGGTGCAAGAGAACTTTACCCTACGCCTAGCTCTTCTAGCAGAATCTTTAGGAAAGCTGATCTACGCCGCCCGATCCGAACGTGTAAACTTTGCTATCCAGAAGATCATGGATCTTCTTTCATCGACATTGATTGACTTGAATTCTCTAGAAGTAAGTGACGAAAATCTTCCTGAGAGCTTGACTGCGGCTAAGGTTGTTCTCTTCCGGGTTTGCGTTTGTTGGGGCTACCTAACTGATGATCGATCCCTAATTCGTTATTACCAGCAGCTTGCCGGTAGGATCTTTAGTGATTGTCTAAGCCTAATGGCTTCCCAGCGAGATTTTCTCTGGTCAGAGTATTGGCAGAAGAACCAGAAAGCCTATCAAAGAGCTAACCCAAGCAGTCGCAAACTGCGAGTCGGCTTTCTTGGCAAATGCTTCCAACGACACTCAGTAGGCTTTCTCAGCGAAGCCATTTTGCGAAACTTATCTCGTGAACTGTTAGATGTTGCTTACTACTGCTACCAAGGCCGAGAGAATGAAGAAGTGGCTAGCTATGACAACATGTATCAAAAGTTTCGCTCACATCAAAACCTTTACTTCCGCTTCTTTACTGAAGAAGTTAAACCTCCCCAGGTGGCTGCAAAAGCTCGTGAGGATCGCATCGATATTATGGTTTTCATGGACTCCATTACCAGTCAGGATGCCAACGTTATAGCGGCTTTGCGAACTGCCCCTATACAGATTGGTTGGCTGGGAGGAGATGCTGTTGGTCTGCCGGAGTTTGATTACTTCTTTGCCGACCCCTATATTCTTCCCGGAGATGCTCAGGCCGATTACCATGAGAAAATTATCCGTTTGCCTAGCTACTGCGCTGTCGAGCATCTGGACGTTATCCCTGCCGATGAGATAAACTTCGAAACCGAGCTTAGAATAAGCACGCGAGACGTCGTCTTTCTTACTGCGGCCAGCTCCTATAAGCGCACTGACGATTCTATCAATGCTCACTTGCAAATTCTAAAGGCTGTTCCCAATGGAGTCCTCATTGTCAAAGGCGCAGGGGAAATTGCTACGATTATCAGACACTATCAAGAAAGAGCTAAAGAATTAGGTGTTTTAGATCGCGTCCGGTTCCTGGCTAGAACCAGAAGAGCAGAAGAGCATCGCGGCCAACTGGCTCTGGTGGATCTGGTTTTAGATACCTTCCCCTACACAGGCGCAACCCACACTATGGAAGCTCTCTACATGGGCGTGCCAGTTCTCACCTTGGTAGGTCGCCATTACTACGGCCGCATGAGCTACAGTCTGCTCAAAAATATTGGTCTTGAAGACTGCATTACTTGGTCGGTAGAAGAGTTTATCCAGCGCGGGATCCAACTGGGTAATGATCCAGAGTGGATTAATCGGATCAAAAGGCAAATTAAGGATTCTCGCCGTTGGTCGGTGATTTGGGATCCAAGAGAACACGCTCGTAGCATGGAAGCTGCTTTCTTCCACATTCTCGAAGGTAAATCCCACGAAACTTATACGTTTCACCCCAACGACTTGTACTCAACTCCAGATGAATGGAATCAAGCTGGGATCCAGCTCATTCGATCCCTAAGTGCTGATGCTTCGGTTTCAACGCACCAATCCGCTTGGGAAGAAGCGCTGTCTTTGTGGCGAAGGGGCTTGGCAAGGGATCCCTATCATGTTCCGTGTTGGCTAAACCGAATCCATGCCCTATTGGTATTGGGCGATCGCTCTCGCGCTTTTGAAGATGCCTACGCTCTCCTAGAATTTCTATGCACGGAAGCACAAAGTATGCAACCTTCTCAGTTGACAGATGTTCCTATCTGGGTTGAAAGCGAAGGTTCTGCGGATCCGGGTGCTTATACAAAATACAGTTACCTATACTATCTAGCCAAGTGGATGGCTGCTCACGTTGGGGTCGTGTACAGCCCAGAAGCCATGCGATTTTGGAACCTAGCTTATTCGATAAACCCAGATGATAGACAAGCAGCTCTGGCGGTAGCGATTGAGCTTCTCTCGCAGAAAAAGATAGAAGGGCTAATACCAATTAACCATATACTTAGCCTTGATCCAACTCATCGCCAAGCATGCCTGGTCAAGGAAATTGCACTGTGGGAGGTTGTGTCTCAAGTGCAAACAGCCTCTTTCCCTGCGCAGCCCGATCTCTATTTTGACTATGAAAACTGCAGACTCTCCCTCGAGCCTTCGTTCTCGAGTGTTGTCACGCGCGTTCTACTTACTCAAGGAGAATGGTTTGAGGACGAGATTAGCTTCTGCAAGCACTTTTTAAGACCAGGGATGAATGTAATCGATGTAGGGGCAAATGTTGGGGTATACACTTTCCTTGCTGCACATCGGGTAGGCCCTACAGGTAGTGTGATCGCAATTGAGCCCACGGCTTCTTGTCTTCAGTGTATGCGGAAGACAATAAGTGCCAGCTCCCTAGAGGATGTTGTCTTCCTCATAGAAGCCGCCGCTGGGGATCATGAAGGCACTGTTCAGTTACAAGAAGAAAGAGCTAGTGTATTCAACTCTATCGGCGATTCAAAGCAAAGGCCGGAACAAGTATCGAATGATGGAAAGGTTGTAAATCTCATTACTCTGAACTCTGTCTGGCGCTCGAGAGGTGAACCCCAGATTGATCTCATCAAGATTGATGCAGAAGGTGCAGAAGAGCAGGTTGTCTCCGGTGGGCTAGAATTACTTGCCGCCGGCCACCCTATCATTATTTTCGAGAACAAACATGTCTCCAAGGTTACCGGAACTGCTACAGCTAAAATACTGGAGCCTTTAGGCTATGAGTTTTATACGTACAATCGTTTCCTGAATAAGCTAACTAGGGTCAGACCTCAGCAATACCCAGTTTCTGCTCTAAACATTATTGCGATTCATCCTTCAGATCTGGAAAAAGTTGCAGACATGATATCGGTTTAGAAAGTTGGATCCGAATTTTGCTCTTTTGCTTGTGTTGAGCAAGGAGCTTTCCAGGTCTGGGTGGTTTCTGTTGTACGAGCAAGTCATTCAACTTTTCTGGGGAACAGAGCTTGCAGTGGGGGTGGGCAATCGTAAGTAGACAGCTCATGCCAAGAAGTCCAACTGACGTTAGACACTGCAGGCGCCGCGAGCAAGCCAATTTGAGCAAATTCAACTAACCGGAAGAGCGTAGCAACTGCATCAGCTGCTGGGGCGTCATCTGCTCGTAGGGCTCAAAGGGCTGGTGGATCCAAGGGTTATCCGGCAAATAGTCCACATAGTAGTCGGGTTGATAGACGGAGGCGGCCTTGTACCACAGTACGCCGGTGCGGATCTCCTCGATGTAGAAGCCGTAGTGGTGCTTGAGCCAGTGGACAGAGCGCTTTAGGGTCATGCCGGAGTCTGCCAGATCGTCCACCAACAGCACGTGGCTGCCCAGGTTGGCGGTGGTCATGGCTAGATCCCGCGAGAAGGTCAGTTGCCCCCGCTGGCGGTTACCGGGCCCAGAGTAGGAAGAGGCTGAGAGAATAGCCAGGGGCAGGTCGAAAAGACGGGCCAAGGTATCGCCGATGCGCAGCCCCCCCTTGGCAATACAGACGATTTGGTTAAATTCCCACCCGCTTTCGTAGACTTTGACGGCCAACTCCTCGATTTTGCGGTGGTAGTCGGCCCAGGTAATGGAAATTTCGTGCAAGGGATCCCCCTCTACCCATCTAGAGTGCTCAGTTTAATAATGACGCTTCTCCCCTCGACTAGGGACTAGCTTTCTTTCAGAGGGATCACCTTCACCCAATGGGCATAGACGGGATCCCGATTTTCGGTAATTGCCGTCAGCTTCTGCCGCAACTGCTCGGTGATGGGGCGGGAGGGGGGCAGGACGTACTGCTCGATCTGGCGAATGGGGGTGATCTTGGCAGCAGTGCCGGTTAAAAAGGCCTCGTCAGCAATCAATAGCTCCGATTTGTCAACGGGCCGTTCTTGGGTAGGGATCCCCAGATCACGGGCCAGGGTGAGGACGCTGTCGCGGGTGATCCCTTCCAAGATATCTTGGTCGAAGCTGGGGGTAATCAGCACGCCATTGCGCACGATGAAGATGTTCATGCCCGAGGCTTCGCTCACTTTGCCCTGGGAGTTCATCAAAATGGCCTCGTCATAGCCAGCCTGCGCCGCCTCGGTTTTGGCCAAAGAGGAAGTGATGTAGGCGCCGGTGATCTTGCCCCGCAATGGTAGGCTGCGATCCTCTTGCCGGGCCCAAGAGCTGATGCGGCAACTGACTCCCTCTGGCGAGAGGTAGTCCCCCAGTTCCAAGCCGTACACGAAAAAGTCTTTCTCAATGTTGTGCAGCCGCGGCGAGATGCCTAGGTCGGAGGTGTACACCAAGGGGCGGATGTAGAAAGACGTGGAGGGACGGTTTTTTCGGATCAGCTCGACGATCACCTGCTCAATCCGTTCAGCAGGGAGATCAAAACAGAGCAGGCGGGCGCTTTGACTCAGTCGTCGGCAATGGCGATCCAGACGGAACACCAGAACTTGATCCGGGTTTTGCGGATCAGGGATCCCGCGTAGGCCGCCGAACGCCGCTGTCCCGTAGTGCAGAGCATGGGTGGCAATGGAGATCTTCGCCTCGGCAAAAGGGACAATCTGGCCCTGAAAGTAGGCGTAGGGCAGAAAATCTGGCATGGTCGGCACCCACCGGGGTAGGAATGAGAGGTAGGAATATTATCACCGATTCGTGCAGTGCCGGGAGCTCCAACGTCAGCATGACTTCCCTGCCTGTAGTAGCAGCACGCGGGATAGGCGTAGAGCATGCCTCTAACCCCCAAAACCCTGAACTTTGCTGAATTTACTGAGCTTTAGGCGGTTTGGCAAAA
>NZ_JANSIK010000186.1:0-12447 GCF_047462035.1 Synechococcus sp. R5-15
TCTCGGCGGGGAAAAACAAGGGGAAATTGCAGCCGTTCGCGCCAGCGGGACGGAGTCCTTTCGCGCCAGCGGGACGGAGTCCTTAAACGAGACCCTGTCGATCTAGGCCCCTAGATCCCGCTCTGGGCAAGGGTTATAATCGGCGGAAGTCGCTTCCCTTCGGGGAAGTGGAATTAATGGAAACACTCAAAGCAGACGGCCCAAGCGTTGCCGCAATTCGGTGGCAGCCAGCTCTAGGTGCTCGGGGGTGTAGCCGGTGGTTTCTACTCTGACAGCGAGGTGGGTGTCCTGGCTCTCGTGGAGGTGGATCCACAGAATGTGGTGGCCATCTTCGGTTTTGCGGTTTGAGGCTTTGACGCTGTTTTTGGGGGCAGCGTAGGCGTGTGGATCGTATCGAACCAGATCCACCCAGGGAATGTCTCGCAGGAGTTTTTCCACCTTGACCCAGCTGCGAGGACGGTGGTGGCTGCTGTCGACCTGCAGCTGGATGACTTCGGAGCGAGGTCGGCCTGAATCGGGGAGATCTGCCCGTGGGATCCGGGGCTGAACTTGCGGCTGTAGGTAGGGCAAGTAGACCAGGGATTTGTATTGCTCATGGATGTAGCAAACCGGGACCCCCAATTGGCTGCCCACCACGGCCATGATCATGGCTTGGGCTTTAAACCCGCCGGTAGCGGCAAAGGTGACGATCCCCCTGGCGCTCTCTGCCAACTGTTTCAACAGCTCGGCCATCCGCTCCAGTGAGGGTCCCTCTAGCTCATAGTTGATGCCGGGAAGGGGAACCAAAGAGACCTGCTGCTGACCCAGCTCTTGCTCAAAAAAGAGCTTCAAAATCTGGGCACACTCCAATCCGTCGGGGGTTTCTGAGTGCAGCAAAATCAAGGCATCATTCGAGGTGGGATCCAGCCGCAAGTAGGTGTTGGTTTCGGCGCTGATCAGCTCCAGATCGGTTCTTTTCATCCAGGCCAGCGCTTGCTCCGGATCCCCAATGGTTTTTTGTCCCAGCCAGGGGCGCTGCGGCTGCAGGTCTTTGTCAAGGTTGGTGAGCAAGGAGGTGCCCACCGTCATGATGATGGTCTGCATGGATGGCCGGTTAACTCAAACTTTTCGAGGGCTCTGTTCCGCTTTGTGCTCAGAGCAGCTTGGCCTTGCGGATTCTGCCATCTTCCTTTAGATCCAGAACTTCCACCTGCACCTCTTGCCCCACCGAGAGGGATCCCGCCCGTCCGGGCTCCTTCTGGGTGAGCTTGGTGTCTGTGTCCAGAATCTGGAAGGTGACTTTGTTGCCCTTGATGTTGGTGATGGTGGCCTTCAGCTTTTGCCCGGTCTGGAAGTGGGCTTTGCGGGCCTGATGCTGGGCCTGGTCTTGTTGGTGTTGATGGTTTTGTTGTTGTCTGTCGTCCTGGGATTTGTTTCCCGCCCCTTGGGGAACGGAGTCCTTGGGACCGGAGTTGTCGTTGGGTTGGGATCCCTGAGGTGGTGAAATCTCGCCAATGGGGATCCCTCCATCCTTGTAGTAGCAAGCCAGCCGGGCTGCCCAGCCCAGGATCTGCAGCATCTCCGCCGGCCTGTCTTGCAGAGGTTGCAAGTACCTTTTGCAGGTTTCGTCAATGAGCTGATGGTACCTTCTGGTTTGTTGGGTACGGCATAGGCCATTTTCCCGCACCAGCTCGCCGGTGAATCGGAAAAAGCGGGATCCCGCGTCAGGGTGATGGGCAACCGAGCGCAGATAGGCGACGCATTTGCTCAACTCGCTGACATCCACCCTTTCCTTGGCCAAGGTCAGGGCGATGCCGTGGGCGAGATCCCAAGATTGGGGGCTGAGATCGACAGAGTCTGACAGCATGGGGGAACCCTCAGTACACTCCGGTGGGCGGCTCGCGCAGAGCAGTGGGACTCAGGATGGCGGCCAATCGCTTGAGTTGTTCGGGCAAGATGTAGCCCTCGGCAGCTTGAATTTGCTCTTGCACAAAGGCTTGGAGGCGTTTTCCTTCCAGGGTATCGGCTTCTGGGGGATCGTAGCGGCTGTAGCGATCTTTTAGGTTGCCGGGCCGCTCGATCTTGTCGAGGGTGACCTGCAGGGATCCCAGGCCCACGGGCTTGCCGCCCCCCACCTTCAGCAGCATGGAATGCTTGGGATCCTGCCCCAAGACCGTGAGCAAGGTGCCCAGCTCAGCAGGGGTGAGGTTTTTGAAATGGATTTGGGTTTTGAAAACCGTGTTTTGCATCGCTTGCTGGGTGGGTGTTCCCCTTGAACTGCCCTGCAAAGCTTTTTTGTGGGTGTAGTAGAACTTGCGTCCAATGACTTTGCCGTTTTCCTTTTTAAAGTAAGCTTTGCACTGATCCGGGCGAGGACAGTACAGCGGGGGCAGGGATCCGCCACCCGATCCGGTGCCGGTGGCAATGGCATCCCTGAACTCCACCAATCCCTGCCAGTTCAGGGCACCGAAAACGCGGCTGGCCGGACAAAGCTGCTCTTTGTTGCGGCAGGGGTGCCGCTCCGGGGGGATCTGATTTTTGTACTCGCTCGTCATCACCGCAAGGGTGCTGTTGGTGATCGCCTCGTACATGGCCCGGATGGCCCCTTTGAGGGAGCTGCCCTGGATTTTAAGCCTTCCGTTGGGAGTGGTGGTCATGGTTTTGAGCACCGGGATCCCTTTCACCCCGACATCGCTGCCCAAGGCCAAGTGGCCGGTGGAGATGTGGACGGCAGTCTGCACCGTTAGGGTGAGGAAGAGGGTGCCGTGCAACCTATCGGGATGGAACTGGGCGTGGCCGGCGGGCCGCTCCAGCGTGGGGCGCTGGGTGGGAAACGGGATCAGCTCGTAGGGTTTGGGAAACACGGTTGGTTTGCCTCCAACTCGACTGCTGTTGCCGGCAGACGATCTTGCAGATGCGGCCTGGTTGGGCAATGGGCGAGGGCCTTGGGGGGTCATGGTCACCTCGGAATCAGGGCAATAAAGTGAACGCGGGCAGTTCGCTCATCTCGGAAGTAGCGCTGGCCCACCTTGAGATCTTGGGGATGGCTGAGGGGCTTGGGAAAGCGGGTTTCTCGATTTTGGGATCCGTACAGGTCGGCTGCGTGATCCTCCCACCGCCACTCTCCCGGCAGAGGGATAAAGGAGTCCGGGGGAGCTTGGATCCCCAGATACAGCAGATCCCAGCCGTGGGGGGTGCTTTTCCAGCGCAGTTCCCCTTGTTGGGAGAAAACTTGCCCCTCTGGACAGACGGGATCCGCCGGGATCCCCACCTGAATGCCGCTGACTCGATGGGGCCAGCGCAGAAAGGAGTAGGTTTTTTCAGAAGTGGAAAAACAAGCCGAGAGCACTTGGGAAAGCGAGGACTCTGCCCCATCTTGAATCTTGAGGGAGGCGACGTAGGCTGGTTTCATACGGCTTTGGCCTCCGCTTGCAGGAGTTTGGCCCAACTGTTTACGGCGGTGGCGAGCAGATGTTCCACCTTGGCCTCAGACGTCTGATCCCAGGTCAGCCGCGCCCCAAATCCCAAAGGCATTGGCTCCGCTCCCACCGGCACCGCTTGGCAATCGGGTTTGGGGAAGCCGTATTTGCCTGCCTCTTCGGGGGTTAAAAATTCGCCCGCCCCCAACAGGGATCCCTGTGGCCAGGTCAGGGGGGATCCCAGCAGTCGAATCTGCTCGTTTGCCTCATCCACCAGGCAGCCCGGATAGTCCACCACCGCCCACTCGTACTCAACCCGAACGGTGCCCATGCCGCGGGACTTGGCAAAGCCGATGCCAAACCAGCCTTCATCCAGATCCCGCAACGCCAGTCCCAGCAGACCCAGTTGGGCCAGGGTAAAGTTTTTCAGGTGGATCTTGGTTTGAAAGGATCCCTCTACGCACACTTGATAGCTGAACGGCCCCACCGCCACTGAGCCGAAGACGCGGTCGATGGCCACCCCATTACGTTCCTCCAGGCGCAGAGGGGTTCCCGGCTTGGGATAGGCATCTTCGATGCGGACCCGGCTGGCGATGGCTGTGTTGCCGAACATCTGATCCGTAAAGGAAGAAAGGGCGTAAACCTGGTGGGGCTCTTCAATTTTTTCCAGCCATTGATTGGCCTTTTGGTCGAGGGGATCGCTGGCCCAGAGTTTGAAGCCTCCCCCCTCAGGACGTCTGTCGCTGCCCACCGTTCGGACGATGCGCTCCGCATGGGCGCGAATTGCCCCTTTGAGGGAGCTGCCGGGAAAATAGACCGTTCGCCCGCCGCCGTGATAGGTTTCGACGAACTCCATATCCGGCTTCGTCGGGTCAGCCCCTTCTTTGCCCGCCTTGATGAGAACAGGGCCATCGGGCTTGAGGGTGAGGCAGAGGGTGCAATGGTTAACGTAGCGTTTGTGCATAGCCTGGGATCCTTCACACCAGAACAGGAGCTTTTGGTTGAGGGGCTTGGGGCGGCAAGCAGTCTGTCCAGTTTGTCAACCGATAGGGGTGGAAAACGCTGACCGTATCGCCAACCGTTGTAGAGTCCATGAAGACCATCGGGATCCCTCCTGACATGAAATAGGGCTAGCGGCGGGGGCCGACCGATTGCCGTTGAGAGGCCGTTGTTAATTTGGCAACCAGGGCTTCCACCCAGTCTTGGCGCAAAGCGGCAGCCTGCTCCGGGCTGAGCGGCTGTCGGGATCCGGCCACCAGCTCTTGAAGGTAGGCCAGCAGCCGTCTTGGATCCCCTTCCGAGTCGAACCAATAGATTGCCGAGATCTGCAGGCGGACAACCCCCAAGCCACGGGAGCGCCCCCCTCCCAGGGGGATCTGTTCCGTTTCCAATTGGTGCAAGCCAATGGCCAAGAGGCCCAGTTCCCATTCCTCGGCATTTTCGACGACGGCATGAAACCGGAAGGGGGTGCTGGCAGGCACCACTTGCAAGTCGTACAGCTTGCCATCTGCCGCCGTTTCCGTATCCCGATCGATGGCCACGCCATCCCGCTCTTGGTACTGGCCAAACCAGGCTTCCGGCACCACGGGCAAATCTCGGATCTGCACCTTGCCGGCCAACCAAGGGGATCCAAACACCTGCGAGACCCAGTCGGTGGCCTCAATGAGCTTTTGAGTCAGAGCCGCATCGTCCCCTTTGTAGTCATTTTTAATTTGGTTGATGATCTGAAATTGCTCGCTGCTGGTCAATTCGCCGGGATCCCTGGCCAGCTCTGGGTTGATGCCCCGCAAGAAACTTTCCAGGCGAGAGCGCATCGCCCCCTTCAAACTGGAGCCGGGAATGAGCGGACGGCCCAGCGCATCCTTGAGAACCGGCAAATCCGAGCCGATGGGTTCGGTGGAGCGGCCCACCCCGATGTGCAGAGCGGTCACGGTGGTGAGGGTGCCGGTGATTTCCAAGCGGTTTTTGAAAACGTCGAACATTGTTCCCTCAAATGGCTGCTCAAGTTAAGGCTTGTACTGCAGAGGTTTGCCATTCCCGAAGCGAGACGGAGCCCTTAATAAAACTCAAGAGGATCCCTAGGATCTGAGCAATTTCTGAGATAAAGTACTCCCTGTCATCGATAAAGAGTTGGTCACCCTCGAGTTTTGCAAATCGCCAGTTGGTTCCTGAGGTTACTGCTCCATAGACACTGTCTACTTGAGAATTGGAGTTCTTGTTAAAGACCTGTGCCCCCACCATACCGGCAACGCACTGGCCCAGACCCCCGATCAAGTCTTCTTTTTTGGCCTCAACGATAATCACCACCGGATCTTGAATGTAGAGTTGGAGAGGGGATAGGCAAATGATGTAGTCGCATAGGCCCACCAACCCCCTCTCGGGATCCACGTTGAATTCCTTGCCGGAAAACAGCGAGATTTGATCCCGACATAGGTACTTCACCTCTCCCAGCACAGGGGCGATGATAAACTCGGAGCGGGCTTTTTCGCTGTTGACCGAGGTGGCCAAGCCGAGATAGCGATCTAGGGTTATTTTCAAGTAATCGGAGCACTCAGTCGGTGGAACCTCTGCAAACAGGCCATGGATGATTCTTGACCTGAGCTGAAAGGTCGAAATGGCTCTCTCAAGGGTAAAACTGCTGTAGGTCACGGTCTAGGATCCTCCTCCCTCTCGCTTGTACTTGAGGTAGCGGGCCCCATAGCCCAGGTAGCGCCGAATCAAGTCAATTTTGATCTCGTTGACTTTGGGGGATGCTCTTTCAATTCCGGCTTCCCTGGCGATGGCTATAGCCCTTTGATGAATCCAGTTGTCGATGTCTTTGATGATGGCTTCTGCCAAAGAGTCTTTGCCCCGCCCCCACTTGTTATCGCGCCCCACCTGGTAGCGCAAAAAGTTCTTGATCACCTCTGAGCTTTCGGTGGAAGTTGCCACGTGCAATAGGTTGCGATATTGGGCCTCTTCCAATCTGTTGAGACCTCTGAAGTTATCCAAGGCGGCTTGAATTCTGGCGACCAGATCATCTTCGGCCAGCCGGATTTGCCGTTGGATCTTGAGCTCTTGTTCCGATGTGATCTCGCTGGTGGCGAAGGTCATAGCGGGTTCTCCCAGAAATGATGATGGAACGGACTGCAAACTTCGATTTGGCCGAATCCTTCAGCAGTGCGTTCGCCAATCCCCCAGTATTCCATCTCCGCCAAAATCGGGATCCAACGCTCCAGTTGCGTGGTGCTCAGCAGAAAGACGCTGCCCTGCGTGGTTACCAATTCTACATCTTTGAACAGACCCCAGGCAGCGTTCCAGCCGGAGACATAGGCGTAGCTGCTGAAGGCCAGCTCCAAAGCCAGGGATCCATCTTCGCAGTTGGCCTCTTCCTGGAGCATCTGGGGGGTGAGCACGGTGGTGCGTTGCCAGCGCTCTTTGAGAATGGCCCCCGACTGCAGCCCAATGGAGAAATACTGCCGCTCCGGCGGAAGGGGCTGCCAGGGATCCCCAAACACCTGCCATTGTTGCCAGCGCTGCCGCAGCTTTTGGTTAAAGGCTGCCACCCGCTCAGCCAGGGAGGGCTTCGGGGCCCTCAGGTGTCGAGCGGCAAGGCTGACCCGGCCCAGCCCCCGCGACACCCCCCCTCCCAAGGACAAGCGGCGGGCGTGGGTGTTGAGGTAGCCGGCGAGGGCTGCCGCCAGCTCGCGATCCTGCAGATAGATGTGGCCGCTGAAGAGGGAAGGCTGCAAGCTCCCATCTCGCCCGGCCCGGCCCTCGTTGATCACCTCCAGGCTGTAGAGGATCTGGTCGGCGGCGGTGGCGCGGCGGCGGTTGATCCCCACCCGCGTGAGCAGGCGTTTGGACACAGCAGCTCGTTCGTAGCGGGGCCCCAGGTCAGACTCCTGCTGGCTGTAGAACCCCCCGAAGGGCTCCACTCTTCCCCCGGAACCGTCCGGCTCTGTGGGATCGAACGGGATCCCCAGCCGCTGTGAGCAGAAGCGATCCAGGAGCGTGTCGAACACCCCCGTTTTGCCCGCCTCTGAGCGGAAGCCGGGATTGTTTTTCGAGCTGAAGGCCGTGGCCGGCAAGACCTTGCTGCCGGATCCCGGATAGGCGTGGGTAAACACAGCAGGCCGAGCTGCCGTAAACAGGGCGGCCAAATCTCCTTCCAGCGCCTCGGCAGGGCGATGTTGGGTTTGGCTGAGCATGAGGTCGGCCAGAGCACCGCGAATCACGCTGCCGGGAATGTAATCCTGGGCCTCGCTGATGGAGCCGCCCGGCTTTTGCCGACCGATGGCCAAGGGAGACTGAGCCGTTAGGGTGAGTTGAATGGCTTCCATCAGCTCCCTCCCTGGGCCAAGAAAGCCCAATCGGCTGCGGTGGGCTGGAGAGCCTGCAGGGATCCAGGATCCCAGTGCAGCCAGCCCAAACCTGCGGATTTGCTGCCCCCCAGCGCGATCAGGTGGTGCAGGGCCGCCAACAGGAGAGTTTTGCCCCAGGAA
Source organism: Synechococcus sp. R5-15 (assembly GCF_047462035.1). NCBI lineage: Bacteria > Bacillati > Cyanobacteriota > Cyanophyceae > Synechococcales > Synechococcaceae > Synechococcus > Synechococcus sp. R5-15. The sequence continues at coordinate 7,883 of NZ_JANSIK010000186.1, forward strand.
GGGCAATCGGGCAAAAGCTGCAGGGATCCGGAAAAAGTCAGCTCAGCCGCGGGAGAGGTCTCAATGAGGTAGAGCCGCTGATCCTCGGCGGTGCGGCGGCGGCGGTTGAGGGTGACCCCAGGGCGAAGGGTTGGTTCCAGAGCTGCTGGCGGCACCTCGCAGACGAGATCCTCCACCCACAGGCGGGCAGGCAGGGCCGGATTGCCGAATATCTGGCAGACCAGACAATGGGATCCGGCGTAGCCCTCCACCTGGTATTCGGGGCGGTGGAAATTTCCTGCGCTGCCCTCCCGCTGCGGACACATGCGCTCTGGGTCGGGAGAGCGGCAAATGGCCCAGCCCAGGCCACGGGCCAGTTTCTCGCACTCGTGGCGCAGCCGCCCCTTCAGTTGGGAGCCGGGAATGATCAGCCTGCCAAAGGCATCTTTGAGCAGGGGCTTATCCGCCAGGGAGCCGCTGGAGCCGCCGGCTCCCACCGCCAGGGCAGAGGCGAGGGTGGCCCTCAAAGGGATAGAGGTGATCGTTCGCCCCGCTTGGGGCAGCTCTGCCAGTCTCACCATCACTCCACCTCCGCCAGAACGGGCCGACCCTCGGCCTGGGGCTGTTTTTGCACAAAGGCGTACAAATCCACCAGATCCCGCCAGATGGTTTCATAGGTTGGCGTTGACGAGGATACCTGTGGCTCAACATACATCCAGGGGGGAAGGTGGCCGTCGTTGGTTTTGGCCTTGCACCAGGTGCGCTCAAAAGCCTCCATCAGCGGCTGCCCCTTTTTGCCCAGGCGGCTGCGGAAATAGAGATAGTTGAGGGTGGCGGTGCGTTTGCCTTTTTCCAAGAAGCTGCGAATCTGATAAAGCTGGGAGCGAGGAAAATTGGCCTCCTGCAGGGCTTGTACCGTTCTCAGCAACCCGTGGATTTCCGGGACGGTATAGGGGCCGGCGTAGAGCTTGAGGGTGTGGCTGTTCTGGCGGATCTCCAGAGCTTCCCGACGAAAATCCTGGATGCTGGAGACAACCAGGGCGACCGACTTCAACGAGAGAAAGTCGATGGTGGCCACAGAGCAGTCCTTGTCTTTGGGCTTCAGCTTTTTCGCGTAGCTCTTGGCGGATTTCAACAGTTGTTCGGTGAGCTTTTCGGCGTAGTAAATGGGGGTGTCTTCCGAGGCGATCAGCACCCCCACCGAGGCGGAGAGCCGACAGAGCTTCCGATCTGCCGCCGGGTAGCGGTGAGGCACCTTGCCGGAAGATTGAGCTGCATAGGTTGCCGAGGTGTCCAGCAGGAGCTGCTCAAACTGCTCACAGAAGGTGGCGGCAATTTCCAGGGCTTTGTGGGCAGGCACCACCACCAACACATCGTCTCCGCCGATGGTCAGGATCTCGAAGGGGTGGATCCACTCGCCGTTGCGGTCTCTGCCGGTTTCCGGATCTGGGGATAGGCCGTGCAGCCGATGGGCCTGCAGGTGCTGGGCGAGGGCGTGGTAAACGGCTTTTTCCGTTGCCTCGGAAACATCCCGGCTAAATTGTCGGTAGGCTTCTGGGGTTTGGATCTGCTGCACATAGCCCCCCATGTCGTTGCCATCGGCGTAAAGGTAAGCCACAAAGCCCTGGCTGCCCAGGCTGGCGTTGGCCACTTCCCGTAGAGATTGGGCCTCGCCGATCCCCTGGACAGATCCCTGATGGGGCTGCAAATAGCGCTCCCGGTAGGGCTCGCCGGCGGGAGAGTTGAGAAAGCGGGCAAATCGCGTTACCCAGCTTTCCACAAAGCCGGGATCCCAGGTGGGGAACTTGCGGAACCACCCTTGCTTGCCTGTTTCAATGCGCTTGGCCTGGCGACCCACCAGGGCTTTGCGAGCGGTGGCTTCCGAGAGCCAGGGCTGATCGACCAGGTCGGCTTTGGCGATGGCAGGGCGACGGTCGGTGCTGTCGCGGCGCAGGTAGGGATGGGTTTCAAAAAAGGCGGGATGGGCGCGGCTGGGGCGACCGGGATCCGGATTGCCGTTGCGGCGGTGGTTGAAGCGGGCGGCCAGGTAACCCACCAACTCGTTGAAACTTTTGCGGTCTTGAAATCCGGCTTCGCTGCCATCCCCAAAATAGGCTCTCACCAGGGGATGGGTTTTGTGTTGCGCCAGCCAATCCAGCCAGGGGGTGCGTTCGATGGGATCCCGCAACAGGCCGTAGCGCAGTTCCAGCAGCCGAAAGGCGGATCCCACGGCGCAGGCGTTAGCGGTGAGGGTTTCTTCGGTGTAGCGCCGCTCGATGGCCTCACAGAGATCGTCCACATGGGCCGCCGGGCAAAAGGCCAGGAGATTGCCCCCGGTGGAGTAGATGATGAGCTCCGGGATCAGGGCTTGCGCCAAGGCCGGGTAGTGCTGCTGCAGCCAAGGCCGGATCTGCTCGGCCACATAGGCCCTCAGCTCTGCTTGAGACTCTTTCCCCAAACCTTCCCATCCCAGGTAGGTTTGCTCGGGATCCCCGAAAAAGGCGGGCAGATCCACCAGGTTAATGCGATCCAACAAAGCGGAGGCCCCGCGGATTTCCGACAGCTTGGCCGACTCGAAGACATAGCTCTTGATCTTGGTGGCCCCCCCGTAAACCAAGCCGATGCGGGTTGTCTGCTGCCACAGCTCCGGGTAGCGGGATTGCAGCTCCGCCGGGGTTCTGGGAAAGGTCTTCGCCGCCATGCTCTCCTGAAATTGGCGCACCTGAGCCAAAATGGGCCGTAGCTCTTCTGGGATCCCGGCCTCGTTGTCGGCGCGAACGGCGGCCCGCATCTGCTGCAAGGTCTCCAGGGCAAACTGGGGATCCCGCTGTTCTCCCCACGCCAGGCACCAGGCCAAGGCAACAGGAACGGGAGAGGGAGCAGAAGTAGGGGTCATGAGCAGCACCTGCGAAATGCGAAAAAGGAAGACAAGTCTTGGACAGGGCTTCCATCGGCTGCGACGGACAGATCCCTAAAGGCTGGGGGCAATTGGCCTCGATTTTTAATCCTTCGCGGAAGACCAAAGCCCTTCAAAAAAGGGTTTGCCGGTTGGGTGGGTAATCGATCGAATCAAGCCGAGAGATGCCATTGAGGTTACCGATTGTTTCAGCCATATCCGATAAACGCTCTCGCCTCATGGTTTTCAGTCCTCTAGCTTGCTAGCAGTATAGATCGAGTGCGATGGGTTGCAGACGATTTCAAGGCTTTCTTCAGATTGTGAGATTTTTTCTGCCTGTACAACGGGCAATTCGAGAGTAAACCCAATAAGAAGGGATCCCTTCTAAAATTTTCTCAATGGAAAGTTGGGTTTTGTGTTGATTGTTGCTGTGGACTGGGAATGGGCTGTGCCTATGCTGAGTTTCTCAGAGCCATCTGCTGATAGAGAAGCGAACGGCAAGTGGCCGACGGGATCCGAGTTGGTGGGGATCACCTTGGAAGTTCAGGCTCCTCGGTCTTACCTGCTGGATCCCCACTATGCCAAAGGGCTGCACGCCTGGTTCTTGAGCCAGGTGCAAGAGACAGACCCGCAGCTATCGGCCTATTTGCACGATGGAGAATCGGAGAAACCTTTTACCCTCTCCCGGCTGATGGGGCCGTTCCGCGAGCAGGGGGGGCGACCGCTGATCCCGCCTCATCTCCCCTTCCGCTGGTGGATCACCGGCCTCAACCCGCCGGTGGTGGAGTGGCTGCGAGGGTGGTGCCAACGGCTGCCCACCTGGCTGGAATTGCGGGGATCCCCGCTGCAGATCCTGGGATGGCAGATCTCGATCCCCCCGCGCACCTATCGTCAACTGTTGGAGCAGCCTCTTTCCCCCCGCTCCTGGAGCCTTTCCTTCGTCTCGCCCACCAGCTTTCGCCACCGGGGCCACCATCTGCCGCTGCCGATCCCTCGCAACCTGTTCCACAGCTATCTGCGCCGTTGGAACGATTTTTCCGGTCTGCCCATCGAGGCGGAGCCTTTTCTGGATTGGGTGGATGGGGAAGTGATCATCCAGCGGCACCGTCTGGAATCGGTGAAAACCACCGCAGGTCGCCAGGGATCCGTGACGGGATTCATCGGCTGTGTGCAGTTGGCTGTCTCCTCCCGTGCGCCTGAGCTGTTGCAGCAGCAGCTCCAAGCCCTGATCCACCTTGCCCCCTACTGCGGCACCGGCCACAAAACCCCCTTTGGGCTAGGGCAAACCCGCCTGGGTTGGTTGGCCGAAGAGCTACCCGCCTCCCCTGTCCCTTCCCGGGAAGAGCAGGTGGCCCAGCGGATCGAGGAGCTGAGCGCCCTCTTTCTCAGCCAGCGGCAACGACAAGGGGGATCCCGCGCCGAAAAAACTGCCCAACTGTGGGCGACGATCCTGGCCCGCCGCGAAGGTGGAGAGAGCTTACAACAGATCGCCGCTGATTTGGAGATGCCCTACGAGACGGTGAAGACCTATGCCAAGCTGGCCCGCCGCTCTCTCCAGTCTGGATCCCAGGACTACTCGTCGAGCAGTCTTCCCTAGATGACTTGAGGTACTTTGTTGAGCCTGATACATTCACGCTGAACTCTCCTGAACATGGTTCAGGAAAGAAGCGATCGCATCCTGCCTATCTCT
>NZ_JANSIK010000187.1:0-6027 GCF_047462035.1 Synechococcus sp. R5-15
CCCCCCCAGGTGGTTGTTGCCGGCAGTCGCTTGCACCTCAAACACGCCGCTGCCCAGTTGCAGCACCGAGACATCGAAGGTGCCGCCACCCAAATCGAAAACCAGAATGCGTAGGTCTTGATCTTGTTTGTCTAGGCCATAGGCCAGGGCGGCTGCTGTCGGCTCGTTGATGATGCGCAGCACCTCCAGGCCGGCAATGGTGCCCGCATCTTTGGTGGCCTGCCGCTGGGCATCGGTAAAATAGGCGGGAACGGTGATCACGGCTTGGGTCACCGGCTCCCCCAGATAGGCCTCCGCATCGGCCTTCAGCTTTTGCAGGATCATGGCGGAGATCTCCTGCGGAGTGTAGGCGCGATCTTGCACCACCACTTCCACCATGTTGTCTCGACCGGGGATGACCTTGTAGGGAACCCGCCTCCGCTCATCTTCGGTCTCGGCAAAGGTGCGGCCAATGAAGCGTTTGATGCTGAAGATGGTGTTTTCAGCATTGGTAACCGCCTGGCGCTTGGCCAGTTGGCCCACCAAGCGGGTGTTGTTCTTGGCGAAGCCGACAATGCTGGGGGTGGTGCGCCCTCCCTCGGCGTTGGTGATCACAACGGGCTGACCACCTTCCAAAACCGCCACGCAACTGTTGGTGGTTCCCAGGTCAATCCCGATGACTTTACCCATAGCCCCCTCTTCCCGTGCGCCAAGTCTCAACCCAAGAACGCGATTCCACGAATCTTAAAAGCATTCTGCCCAGAATCCCGCAGAAACCTTCAGACGTTGCTTTCGTCTCCGTAGCTTTACTGTAGCGTTTCTGAGACTGCTCTGGCTCTGTTTGTCAAGGTTCAAGTGAGCAAGTTCGGCTAGGAAGGTTGGGGGTTTTGGGGAGAGGCGGGCGTGTTTTCCGGACCAGCTTCGATGGTGGCTTGGGCTGGGGGGGATGGTTCAGAGCTGGGGCTGCCCGCCGAGACGGCTACCATGGCATGACGGATCACCAAGTCCCCCAGCTTGTAACCCGGCTGATATTCGACGGCTACCACATCTTCAGGATAGTCTGGGCTGGGCTGACGGGCTATGGCTTCGTGCAGGTTGGGGTCGAAGGGCTGGCCCACCGATTTCATGCGGGAGACGCCCATCTTCTTCAGGCATTCCACCAGCAGGCGATAGACGCTCTGGTAGCTGTTGTGCAGCTCCCGCTCGCGGTCGGTTTCCAGCTTCAGCTGCTGCTGAGCCCGCTCAAAGCTGTCCACAACAGGCAAGATCTCCAGCACAAATTTCTGCCGTTCTTTTTGGCTGAACTCTTCTTTTTCCCGCTGGGTACGCCGCCGGTAGTTTTCAAAATCGGCGTAGAGGCGCAGGTAGGCGTCTTCTTTCTCTTTGAGTTGCTGGCGGACAACTTCCAACTCGTGCTGGAGCTGCTTGAGAGCTTCACCGGGATCTGGAGAAGGCTCAGCTGCGGTTTCTCCGGAGGAGGTACCGGCTTCTGCTTCGCTATCTTCCAAAATCAGCTTCTCCAGCTCTGCCTCTACGTCGATCTCTTCTTCCTGTAGTTCAGGATAGGTATCTTCTGGGGCCATCGGTTGCTTCTCTTCGGCAGTCATGGGCGATGTCGGCAAGTGTTAGCAATGAGCAGTGACTCGGATATCCCCAGTTTGGCAGTTTCAAAACCGCCGCTGCACTCAGCCAAACCAGGCTCTGTGTTGATCGTATTCTACCGGGTTCTCTTTCAGCCAGTTGAAGTCAATATCTTTTCTTTCCTAGCCGACCAGCAGATGTTCCCGTGGCCGGCCCAGGCAATCGGGGAAGTAGATCTTGGCCAAGTCGGGGATTAGGCGCCAGTTGGGGCTGTAGATGGGTTGAATGGGGGAGTGGGTGTGAATATAGTAGACCAGAAAGTCGCGGATGCTATCGGCTGAGATCCACAGGGTTTGGGCTTCTTGGAACATGCTGTAACCGCCGCCGCCGCCGGCTCGGTAGTGGTTAATGGCCAGGCGAAAGGTCTGTGCTGGTTCCACCGGCTGTCCGCGGAATTGTAAGGTCACCAGGCGCTTTCCTACGGGGCGGGTGAGATCGAAGCAGTAGTCGATGCCGTGGTAGAGGTCGAAGGTGTAGCCGCGGGCTTCGGGGGCCACGACGGCAGCAGGATCGGCGGGAAGGTGATTGGGATCCAACTGGCGAAAATAGCCGGCAGTCTGTTCCAGGGCGCGCCGCAGAATATCTCCGGTGATCTCCAAAACGCAGAGGGTGTTGTCGTAGACGGTGAGGCTGTAGGCATCTTGCAGGGAGATGGGGCCTGCTGACAGGCCGGCGCTGCTGCAGATGTTGACCAGGGAGAGCTCTGCGGGGAATCCTGCCTCCCGCACTGCTTGCAATTGGGCCTGATGGAGCAGCTCTGCCAGAGGGTTGGCCCCCAGACGGGCTGCCAGACCGCCGCTATAGGCAGAACGGGCTTGGCCAATGGGCTGACGGATGTAGCGCAGGGTGGCTTGATGATAGGGCTCTGTCAAGGCCAAGAGTTCGGGATCGGGAGGGATCCCTTCGGCGGAGAGGAGCTGTGCGCTTTTGCTGATGATTTGCCAGCGGCTGCCCTGGCGCTCCAGCTCCAGGGATACCTGGGAGAGGTGGCTGCCCCAATAGCCGGGCTGCACCACTAGAGCTGGGGATCCCCCCAGACCGGCGATGGTCTGGTGGGTATGGCCGGAGAGGATGACGTCAATGCCGTCCAGTTCGGCCAGGGCCAACAGTTCGTTTTCCCCTGCCAGGCTTTTGTTGCTGCACCAGCCGGAGCGATCTGGGTTGTGCCAATGCTCAGGGGTGCGCAGGGGGGGCAATTGGTTGGGGCCGCTGTGCAGGATCAAGATCAAAACATCCACCTGAGGTCGCAGCAGCGATAGGTAGTGTCGGGCGGTCTCCAACAAGGGGGCAAAGCGCAGCCCCGCAATGTAGTCGGGTCGCTCCCAGGTGTCGATGCGGGGGGTGGTCAGCCCTAGCAAGCCAACGCGAACCCCGGCCAATTCCCGGATCAGGTAGGGCTGGAAGAGGGGATCCCCATTCTGGCGGAGGATGTTGGCGCAGAGCACCGGACAGCGGAGATCGCCGATAAAATCCTGGAGAACTTGCAGCCCAAAGTTAAAGTCGTGGTTGCCGGGGGTAAAGGCGTCGTAGCCCAAGGCGTTGAGAGCATGAGCCAAGGGGTGAGGGGAGACGCGCTCCACTTGCGCATAGTAGCTGCCTAAAGGGGATCCCTGAATGGTGTCGCCGCTGTCGATGAGCAGGACGGGATCCTCACTGGCTGCTCGCACGCGCTTGATGAGGGTGGCCAGCTTGGCTAAACCGTGCTCCGCAGGGATCCCGGTGAAGTAGTTCCAGGGATGTAGATTGGCATGGAGATCCGAAGTGTGGAGAATTGTTAATCGCATTCTCATATCATAGCCAAAGTCAAAGCCCAACCCAAACTCGTCAGCCCAGCAAGAACAGCACCTGCACACAGCCCACCAAAAAGCCGAGGAGGCCGCCTAAGTTGACGATGGCCTGGAGTTCTTGGCGCACAATCTGCTGGATGGCCTGCTCCAGGTCGGCAGGGGAGGTGGCGTTGACTTTATCGGCAATGACCTGATCCAGGTTCAACACCGGGATCACCTGCATCATCAGGGATTCGAGATCCCGTTCTAGGTAGCGCTCCAAGACCAAAGCCAGGTCGGCGCTGATCTGATCGATGGAGGTGATCAACGCCTTGGAGTTGCGCAGGCGTCCCAACACCAGGCTGGCCACTTTTTCCCAATCGATGGTCTCCCCCAGCCCTTTGATAACCTCTGGCCCTTGGCTGCGCAGGTAATCTTGGATCCCGTCGCGGAGGGCACGGCGCAACTGACGCACGGCGGAAACCGGCAGGTTTTGCAGCGAGAGGTTCTGCAGGATCTCGGTCAGGCGGCGGGAGGCGTTGATGTCTTTGAGCAGATCTTCCAAGATGGCTTCTGCCCCTTCCGGCTCTTCTAGACAATAGGTGCGCAGGCGCAACAGGGCATTTTTCAGGCCGAACAAGTTGGCCACCACCCAGTAGGAGCCGGTCGCTCGTTCACGAAACTCCTCGTCAAGGGATTCGATGTTGCGATCGGTGAGAAAGTCCACCAAGTTCTGCCGCAACACCTTTGGGGGCAGCGCCTGCTTCAGGATCCACTCCGAGAGCTGCTTAGCCTGCTCGCTGCTGAGGCGCAGCTCCAGCAACACTTGGTCGAACAGTTGGTTAATGGGCCCTTCCAAAAAGGTTTCTTGGCGGGCAAGCACCTTCACCAGGCGGGGCAACGACTCGTTAAACAGGTCGGCTAAAATGCGCGCCAACACCTGGGCGGTTTGCTGCTGTTGCTCAGGGTTTTGCAGCCGATCCAGAGCTACCCCCAGCAGCCAGCGGATCCCAGCTTGCATGCGCTCGGTTTGCAGCAGCTTGCGGGCCAGATTGTGCAGTTCCTCCGGCGTGAGCAGGGATCCCATGATGGTCTTGGCGATCTGCTTGGCCAGACGAGGCTGGTTCTGCGGGATCAGGCCGGGGGTAAAGGGGATGCGCCAGCCGAAAACCCGATAGGGGCGGTAGGGCCGGAACAGCATTTTGATGGCAATGTCGTTGGTGAAATAGCCGATCACCAGCCCGGCCAGCGGGGGCACAACGTAGATCCAGAAGGCCATGGAAGCAATTGAGGGTGCTCTCTTCTACTCTACTGACCTGCCCCAGCGCAAGAGAGCGTTGACCAGTTATTGGATGATCAGGCTATCGGTCAGTTCCAGCTCCACCAACGTATTGGGCTGCAGCGTCACCACCCGGTCAATATTGGTACTGCCTGCCGCAGCGCCGGCCAAGCTGCCGGCCAAGATCGGCAAAAAGCCCCATCCCCCTGTGAGAATTCCCAAGGCCAACCCACCTGCTGCCCCATAGCCTGCCCCGCGGGCTACAGTTGTGCCGACATCGGCGTTGCGATCCAACCCGACTGGTAGCGGCGCAGATTGGCCTCTCACCAAGTAGGTGGAAGAGCCGATGGTGAGGCGGTTGGCCACAAAGCGGCTGCCGACGACCCGCTCTTGGGGATCGGCGCTCTCCGCCTCCCGGCCAGACAACTTCAGTTCTCGGTAAACCGGCTCAAAAGTGCCCCACACCACACTCCCTGCCGGGATCACCACCTGGCCAAAGCGATCCACCACCGGCTCGGAGACTTCCAGGTGGCCGTTAATGGCCTGGTAGGGCTGGAAAGTGATGGGGCGGTAGACCGTGAGGAGAATACGGGTGCCGGCAGGCAGCTCGCCCCGCGTGGCTCCAGGGAGATCCCCACCTGGGCTGAGGTCGGGCCGACGTTGATAGGAATAGGCCTCGCCTTGGGGGAGTTGTCCACCTGGGGCCGCTTGAACGGGCACCACCGGGATCGGATCCAAGGCCGGAGCTGTGGGATCCAGCGGCATTTGCGGCACCTGAGGTACAGGCGGTAGGGCCGGTGGGGCGGCAGAGCTGGGGGAGGGCGGAGGGCTCAGCAAGGGCAAGGTAGGGACGGGATCCCCCCTGGGGGGCACCGGCTGAGGGGTGAACTCGAACTGCTGAGCAGCAACCGGGGTAACGGCACCGGCTATCAACACCCCCCAAAAGGAACTCCTCTGCAACAAATGCAGGAACGGCTGCAAGGTTGAGCTCATGGATCCCATCCGGTCGCAACTGGCAGTAGCTTAACATCCTGCCCCGCTTGTGCCCACTAGATTTAGTAGGTATTAAGGGATCGGAAGCTCTTAAAACACTATTGAGCCTGTTCGGGGTCTGGATCGAGTTTTCCCTAGGGGCTGGGGGAAGGAGAAGGAGTCGGTCCGCCGGGATCCCCTGGCTGGGGGGCTGGGGATTCTGGCTTAGGAGACTCTGTAGCCTCACTCTCCTGAGCCCCGGGGCTGGACTCCGGCTTGGGTTCTGCAGGAGACCGTCCTTCTGGAGAAGGAGAAGGTGAAGGCTGATACATTTACGCTGAACACTGCTGAACATCACTGTTCAACTATGCAGCGATAGCATTCTGTTTG
>NZ_JANSIK010000188.1:0-649 GCF_047462035.1 Synechococcus sp. R5-15
ATCCGTACTGAACATATTATACATTATTTTCAGTATAGTTGAGCTTATTATTGACTAGAGTCATGCTCCACCGGGCCGAAATTGTAAAGTTTTGTGCGCGATCTGTCGGGGCGAGCCATCACCAGCCTGACTCTGCCGGCACAAGATTTTAAGGGAAACTTTAGATCTTTTGCCCCGATTGGCCCAAAAACGTGACATGATGGCCGTAGCAAGCTCAATTTCCCCGCTTGCGCTTGGCCGCGAGGACAATGTTAATATCTGTGTCGAGGAATCTCCGTACTCCCTCGCGAACGCACCTTGAAAACCTCATGAATTCAGGCTTTTCCGAGGGTAGGGTTGATCCCTACCTTTTCCCCGCAAGGGGACGGAAACGGACAATACTACAGTTGCAGTGGCGAGGGCTTTGGACACGTTGATCCCTACCTTTTCCCCGCAAGGGGACGGAAACGGGTCCCACTCCTCGAGGTCGGTGAGCCAGTCCATCATGGTTGATCCCTACCTTTTCCCCGCAAGGGGACGGAAACCTTGGCATCACAGTCGTGAAGCACTGCTTAAACACAGCGTTGATCCCTACCTTTTCCCCGCAAGGGGACGGAAACCTTTTTCCAGACCCGCCAGCACCAATCATGAAGATCACTTTGTTGATCCC
>NZ_JANSIK010000189.1:0-4125 GCF_047462035.1 Synechococcus sp. R5-15
CAGGCCAAGATGCAAGAATACATGGACAACGGCTGCCGGCTGGGGTGGCTGCTGGATCCCAAGGCCAAGCAGGTGATGATCTACCGACAAGGGCAAGCGCCGGAATTGGTCGAAGATCCGGAAACCTTATCGGGAGAGGACGTGCTGCCGGGCTTCACCTTGCCCATCCGCAAGATCTGGTCCACCTGACATTCTACGGTCGTTTTATAGTCATTTTAGACAGGAATGAAACATTTCTGTTGTATTGTGTATTGTTCCTAACTCCCCTCTCCCAAAGGAAGAGGGGCTGGGAGTGGTCGCAGAAGCTGCACGGAATGCTTGAGGAGTGTCTCAATCTAGTTTGGAATGACTATAGTCCTCAGATTGGGGTCTTTCGCGCAATTCTGGCGAGACTGGGATCTTGGCCAGGCTGGATAAGGCCCACCGATGCCTTTTGCACCTGCTGGACTTCTTGCAAAAGCTGCAAGTAAAAAGTCCGTCGTTCCCAATCCAGATCTCGGAGCCCACAGCCCGGCTCTCGATGGTGTAGGCAATCGCGAAACTGACAGGCGCCCAAACGATCCCTTACTTCGGGGAAGCACCGTATCAACTGCAAAGGATGCACCGGCGGGATCCCTTCGCCAGCATTGAATCCCGGCGAATCGGCGATCCAACCGCCTTCCGGCAAAGGAAACAGCTCCACATGGCGGGTGGTGTGCCGACCATGGCCCAAACGTCTGGAGACGGCCTGAGTGGCCAGCCGAACGTCCGGCAGCAGCCGATTGAGCAAGCTGGATTTGCCCACCCCGGAAGGGCCTGTCACCACCGAGATCTGATCTCGACAGCACTGTTGCAACTGGGGGATCCCAGCTTGGGTGTGGGCACTGACCAACAGAGGCTCATATCCCCACCTCTGCAGGCGTCCCACCCAGGTTGTCGCTACCTCGGGATCCACGCAGTCACATTTGTTCAGCACCACCTGAACCCGCAGTTGGCTGGCCTCGGCTTGCACCAGCAGACGACTGAGGGCATTGGGCTCAGGGTCGGGCTCGGCTAGGGCCACCACCACCAGAACTTGGGTTGCGTTGGCAATAGCAGGTCGAGGCAGTTGAGTGCGCCGCGGCAGGATCACCTCGATCACCCCCCGCTCCGGCCAGAGAGCGGCGGCAGCAGGCGGCAAGCGCACCTCCACCCAGTCCCCCACCATCACCTGCTGACCCATTTTTTTCAGCTTGGCCCGACTGGTACAGAGAATCTCTGCCGGCGTGGGCTTTTCAACCGGAAACCGAGCCGGGATCTCGGGAAAGAGGGCAGCCAAACTTGGATCGATACGCACGCGATAAAAGTTGGCCTGCGCTGCTCGCACCCAGCCGGTACAACTGGATCCCGGATCCCCCTTTCCTTCTGGTTTCACCGGGCTCATGCCGACTCAGGCGTGCCACGACGCACCCAGAGAATGTGATGGCCTTCGGGGGAAGCTGCCTGTCCCTCAATCCGATGCCCGGCCATGGCTAGACTGTTGGGCACCTGCTCCAGGGGTTCTCCCGCATCCAGCCATAGCTCCAGCAGTTCTCCAGGAGCCATGCGCTCCAGGCGCAGCTTCGCCCGCACGTAGTTAAGTGGGCAAGGGATCCCGCGCTGGTCAAGGATAAACTTGACCTCTTCCGACGAAACAGCCTCTGCAGTCATTCTTCCTCACGCTCCCGGTTGCCAGGCATCTGGGCCAGCCCCCGCAACAACCCGCCCAAGAAACCATCCCGCTTGTTGATGCGTTCTCCGTGCAGCTCAGCCAGGCGCATGAGCAATTCCCGCTCTTCTGAGCTGATGCGGGTGGGGATCTCCACCACCAAGGTGATTTGGTGGTCGCCCCGAGACATCGGGTTGCCAATGCGAGGTACCCCCTTGCCCTCCAGGGTCAGCACTGTACCCGGCTGGGATCCGGCTGGGATGGTCAGCTCCACCTCCTCCTCCAGGCCGGCTTTCGAGTCCACGGTGGGCACAGAGACCTTGGCCCCCAAGATGGCCTGCAAATAGCTCACCCGCACCTCCGAGAGAATGGTCAGGCCATCTCGCTGGAAGTCGGGATCCGGTTCCACAAACAGGTAGACGTAGAGATCCCCGGGCGGGCCACCGCGTCGACCGGCATCGCCTTCCCCAGAAACCCGCAAACGGGTGCCACTATCCACGCCGGCTGGGATGTTAATGCGCAGTTTCTTCGTGGTTTGGGCCAAGCCCTCGCCATTGCAGTTGTAGCAGGGCTCTTCCAACACCTGACCGCTGCCACCACAGGTGGGACAAACCGAGACCTGGGTAAAGTTGCCAAACGGCGTGCGGGTTGCCCGCCGCACCTGACCACCGCCCCCGCAGGTGGGGCAAGTTTTCACCTCCGTACCGGGCTTGGCCCCGCTGCCCCCACAGACATTGCAGACCTCCAGGTGGCTGATGCGAATTTGCTTTTCGCCGCCGAAGATGGCTTCCAGAAACTCCAGTTTTAGGTCAAAGCGCAGATCATCGCCCCGTACCGGCCCCTGGCGACTGCGGGCATAGCTGGCTCCTGCCCCTGCAAAGTTGGTGAAAAAGCTCTCGAAAATGTCGGCAAAGCCACCCATCCCCGCAAAATCCTGGAATCCACTTGCTGCCGCAGCAGCTCCACTCAAACCCGCTTCTCCAAAGCGATCGTAGCGAGCTTTTAGCTCATTATCAGAGAGCACCTCATAGGCACGGTTGATCTCTTTGAAGCGCTCCTCGGCGCCTGGCTCCTTGTTGACATCCGGGTGGTACTTACGAGCCAACCGTCGATAGGCGCGCTTGATCTCCTCTTTGGAGCTATCGCGGCTAACCCCCAAGATTTCATAGTAGTCGCGAGCCATAGAAGCGCTTCAGAAGAGGTTAAAGATCAAAACATCAGACACACTTGAGATGCAACTTGTCAGGCAGCACAACCGAAGCAGACCTACAAGGCACCGGAGCTGGGGGAGAGCAAGCAGTTGCCTAGAATCCTCAGCGAGCTCCATAGATCTCGCTACCCATCTCCAGCAGGACAGCCCGCAGTTCTTCCATTGCGTTCCGTAAAGTTGCTAAGTCTACGTTATCATTTGCCAGCAATGCCCTCAATGTGCCCGCCACTTGAGCCCCCCGCTGGATTCGAGCTTCGCTGAGGCGATTGCCATGCTCCTGCAGGGTTTTGTCGTAGTTGTAGAGCAGGCTATCTGACTGGTTGCGGGCTTCCACCAACTGCCGCCGGCGCTGATCTTCTTCGGCATAGGCCTCCGCTTCCCGACGCATTCGCTCGATCTCGCTGCTGCTCAAGCCACCGTTGTTGGTGATCTTGACGCTCTGCTCGATTCCTGTCCCCTTTTCCCGAGCCGAGACTTTCAAGATCCCGTTGGCATCGATGTCAAAAGAAACCTCGATCTGGGGCACCCCACGGGGAGCCGGCGGGATCCCGGTCAGCTGAAAGCGGCCCAAGGTTTTGTTGTCTTTGGCCATGGCCCGCTCTCCCTGCAGGACGTGAATCTCCACCACACTCTGGCCATCGGTGGCAGTGGAGAAAATCTGGGTTTTACTGGTGGGAATGGTGGTGTTGCGCTCGATGATGCGGGTGAAGACTCCCCCCAGCGTTTCCACCCCAATCGAGAGAGGGATCACGTCCAGCAGCAGTAGATCTTTCACTTCTCCACCCACCACGCCTGCCTGGATGGCAGCGCCAAGGGCCACCGCCTCGTCCGGGTTGACGGAGCGATCTGGGTTTTTTTTGAAGATTTGCCGAATTTTCTCCTGGACAGCGGGAATACGAGTAGAGCCGCCCACCAGCAGCACGCGGTCGATGTCTGCAGGGGAGAGGCCAGCATCCCGCAGCGCCTGTTCTGTAGGCTCCACGGTGGCCTCCACCAGATCCCGCACCAACTCCTCAAACTTGCCGCGGGTCAGCTCCACTTCCAGGTGCTTGGGCCCCGAATCGTCGGCGGTGATAAAAGGCAGGTTAATGAGTGTAACCTGGGTGCTGGACAGCTCAATTTTGGCCTTCTCAGCAGCCTCCCGCATCCGCTGCAGGGCCATGCGATCCCGCGAGAGGTCGATCCCTTCCGTCTCCAAAAACTGACGGATGAGCCAATCGACAATTCTTTGGTCGAAGTCATCCCCCCC
>NZ_JANSIK010000190.1:0-4740 GCF_047462035.1 Synechococcus sp. R5-15
CAAATGGCAGAGGCTCTGGCCCAGCGCAACTGGCTGGCAGCCGATGCCTTCATTGCCGTGACCCGGGTGATTCCCCCCCTCGATTGGCTGCCCCCCCACTTGAGCTCTCTAGAAGGCTACCTGTTCCCAGACACCTATCTTTTCCCCATCGAACAGGTGGAGGGATCCCTGCCGGATCGGGAAAAGGCCCAGATGGTGGTCGACGCCATGCTGCAGCGATTTGTCGCAGTGGCCCTGCCCCTGTTCCGCCAGCACACCACTTCCCTGTCTCTGCACGAGTGGGTTACCCTGGCCAGCATTGTGGAGCGGGAGGCCGTGGTGCCGGAAGAACGCGCTTTGATTGCAGGTGTCTTTCTGAACCGGCTTAAGAAAGGGATCCCCCTGGGAGCCGATCCGACGGTGGAATATGCCTTGAATATCCGGCAAACCCCAGATCGCCGCCTCACCCTTGCGGAGGTGCGTACCCCCTCTCCCTACAACACCTACCTCAACCCGGGTTTGCCCCCCGGCCCCATCGCCAGCCCGGGCTTGGCCAGCCTAAAAGCCGTTTTGGAGCCTGAGCAAACCGACTATCTCTACTTCGTGGCCCGCTACGATGGCACTCACATTTTCAGCAAAACCCTAGCAGAGCACGAGGCAGCCCAATTGCAAATTATTCAAGAGCGCCGACAAGCTGCCCAGGGATCCCACCATAGTCCTCAACCCAGTCCTTAGCCGAGGAGCGGATGGTACACAAACCTTGGTTCAAGCTCCTGCAACCGGATCTGGTGGTGGCCGGCACTGTCTTAAAGTTGCGGGCAGAAGACCTGTGGGCCTGGCAGGTAAAAGGCATCATCTTTGACGTAGACGGTACACTGGTGCCGAGCCGACAGGTTGAGGTGGATCCCGCTGTGGCTGCTTGGCTGGAGCAGTTGCGTCCGCACTTTCAAATTTGGCTGGTGAGCAACAACCTCAATCGCAGCCGCATCCAACAAATCGGAGAAAGCCTGAACCTGCCCTACATTCACCGCGCTGGGAAACCCTCACGGCGGGCCTTGCGGCGGGCCGTAGCCCAGATGGGCTTGCCGGTAGAAGCAGTGGCTATGGTGGGAGACCGCCTGTTGACGGATATTTTGGCAGGCAATCGACTGGGGTTGGTAACCGTGCTGGTCAACTCCCTCTTGTCCGAAGCAGTCGAAAAGAACCCTGCTACCCTCTAGGGGCTGCGCTTTTAAGAGATTTGAAGATTGGACAACAATAGTTGCTTGTCCCTCACCCCCGACCCCTCTCCCAAGGGGAAGAAGGGAGCTAGGAACCGAGGCAATAGGCCAGTTTGCCGTTATTTCAGATTAGGGTGAGATGCCTGGGCTACTGAAAAGAGCCCTAGGGATCCCTGCATTATTGCTCCGCAACGCTGACGCGAAGACGCGACGACGCGACCAACGTTTTAGGTGTGGGTAGAGTGTCCTAGTTTGAATCGAAATGACCAACTACCTGACCCATCTACTCCAGTTTTTTGTAGAGTGACGGCAGGTGAGCCGGATCCCGCATTGAGGCCCAGTGGGCAGCGGTGTGAGGGCAGTGTGAGATCCAAAGGTCAACCATGCGAACCATCCCTATCGTCAAGTCCGCCATGCAACGGCTAAAGTCCATGCTGCAAAAATCCCTGCGTTCTGCTCCGACTTCCCCCCGCTCCAGATCCCTGCTGGCATCCAATGGACGGAGCCTGATCAAGCTGGGCAGCTTTCTGGCCTTGCCTTTGATATTCTCGACATTGCCCGGTTGGGCTTTAACATTGGTGGCGCGTCCGGATCTGCGCGACCTCAAACGTGCAGCCGTGGTTCGGGTGGTCAACTACAACACCCTGGTTGTTCAGCTTGAAGGAGACTTGAATTTGCGGCTGGTGCAACTGATTGGGATCGATCCCTTGCCTGACCCGATCAACCCCAACTGGACGGAGTTGCGCGGACAAACCCCTCTGGCAGTTTACAATGCCGGCCAATATTTGCAGACTGCTCTGCTGGGACGTGAGGTGTTTTTGGAGTTGGATCCTGCCCTAGCCCCTGCTCCCACCTTGCCTGCCTACGTTTGGCAAGCCAATACCCTCATCAACCAGGAAATGCTGTTTTTGGGGCATGGCCTGTTGTCGCCACAAACCGATGGCTTGAAGTACGGCCCCATTCTTACTGAAGCTGCCGATGCAGCCAAAAGACAAGGACGCGGCTACTGGACAACCTACGGCCCTCGCTAGAGACCGAGCCAAACGCAGAGCGTTGATAATTATTCCCAACAGCTATCTTTCGCCGGTTGGTGAGAGGTAGGTATTGTGGGCATAGCTGCTCCGAAGGGCAGTGAAACAGCCCGAAGATTCTGAGCTTTCCTCTCCACATCTTGGTTGGTCACCCCTCAGAGCCGAGCTGCCGGGAAAGGGTTGAACCGTTCTCTTGGGATTTCTCGCTTGTTTATGATGATCTCGTGTGGGTTTCCAAACGCGGGCTGCCCAGCTTTTCAGGGAAACGTAAGGGATCCCACTGTGGGGTTTGGAGTTCCCTATGGCGGATGAGTTGCCATTTACCTTAGATCAGCTCCTCATCGTGCGGGCAATTGCCCAGCAGGGTAGTTTTCGCCGTGCTGCCGATAGCCTGTTTGTCTCCCAGCCTGCCGTCAGCTTGCAAGTACAGAACCTGGAGCGACAGTTGGGGGTGGTGCTGTTCGACCGCAGTGGGCGCAAGGTGGAGCTGACGGATGCCGGGAAAGTGGTGCTGCAGTACAGCGAGCGCATCCTCAAGCTGTGCCGTGAGGCCGTCGAGGCCCTAGCGGATTTGCAGAAAATGGAGGGGGGGCATCTGGTTCTGGGGGCCAGCCAAACGGTGGGCACCTATGTCATGCCTTCTTTGATCGCCCAATATCACCGCCGCTATCCACAAATTTCCGTACAGCTCTTGGTGCAATCCACGCGGCGAATTGCCCAGAAATTGGTGGACGGCCAGTTGGACGTGGCCATTGTTGGCGGGGAGATCCCCTTTGAGCTGCAGCGGCACTTGAAGGTGATGGCTCTGGCGGAAGATGAATATGTGTTGGTCGGTGCTCCCGGGTGTGCCATCGACTCTCCGGCTCTTGTGGATCTGCTGGCTTTGCCCTTCATCACCTTGGATCCCCAGTCTTCCACTCGGCAAACCATCGATCGGGTGCTGAACCGCCACGGCATTAACCCGGCCCAATTGAACGTGCGGCTGGAACTCAGCTCGATTGAAGCGATCAAAAATGCTGTCCAGGCGGGTTTGGGGGTGGCCTTTTTGTCTACGGTGGCAGTGGGATCCGATGTGGAACAGGGGCGGTTCCGGAAGCTGGCGGTGGAAGGGCTACAGATACGGCGTACCCTCTGGCTGGCTTTTAACCCGGAGCGCTATCAATCGCAGGCAGCCACCCGCTTCCTCCAAGGGCTGCTGACCCGCCAAGACTGGCTGAAAACTCCCCCGCCCCATTTGCAGTTGATCGGCTAAGTTGCGATGCGTTACGGTCTTTTCCGAGTTGATGGGATCCCAGGTAGATTCCGGTGGATTGAGCAGGATCCCTGTTCAAAGAGATACGAGAGATATTTCCGTATAGGTGCATTCGCTGTAGCCAATGCTGCTCCGGAAGAAACTGCATCTGCTGAATCTGTCTGTGTCTACTGACCCCAAGCCGATGACCAGGCAAACGCTGTTGGAACGACTCCCCCTGGCCCAGCGCTTGGCGGAGTTACAGGCCCGCGTTCAAGAGATCCCGCTGCACAGGGTGAAATTGGAAGGGTTGAACATCGCAGGGGCAGAGTCCTGCTGGGCTGCCTATCGAGACTGGGGAAAAGGGATCCCACTGCTGTTTCTGCATGGCTTTATGGCCACTCATGCCAACTGGTGGCCGCTGATGCAAGGGTTGGGAGACGAATATCGCTGCATTGCCTTGGATTTACTGGGGTTCGGGCAGTCCGGCCAACCGGCCTTGCACTACGACATCGCTGCAGAAGTAGAGTTTGTGCGCGGATTTGTCCAAAGGCTGGGCCTAGCTGCTCCGGTTTTGGTGGGCCATTCCTTTGGGGGATGGGTGGCGGCAGCTTACGCCGTGCGGTATCCGCTGCGGGGGTTGGTTTTGTTGGCTCCTGCCGGGATCCGCGACGACAGCTTTGTGAGACGCTACAACCATTTGCGGCCCTTGCTCTGGGAAAGCGCTTGGGTGGATTGGCTGTTGCGGGCGATCGCTCCGCTGGCCCGCTGGTGGCATTGGGAAGACAAGCTGGCCCAGCTCTTGTGGTTGCGGGGATCCCTGCGTCAGCAGCCGGTCGCTCGGCAATTTCTCCGACAACGTCTGCGCCCACAAGCTGCTGTCGATACGGTTGAACATTATCTCAACTACATTCAGGCCCCCACCCTGGTGATCGCCGCCGAACAGGACGACACCATTCCCCTCTGGCACTGCCAAACCTATGCCGAAGGGATCCCTGGGGCTCAGCTCAAGATCCTGGCCGGGGCCGGCCACGCCATCCCTGCCTTGCATGGGGAACAGGTGCTGCCCCTGATCCGGGAATTTCTCGACACAGCCCTTTCCGCACAATGCGGGCTTTGAGCTGGGGCTGTAGCGTATGGCCGAGAGAGGAATGCCGCTTGCCAGATGGCGATGCCCGATAGGCGACGGAGCGCCGCCCAAGGGGAACGCGTAAACTACCCGGCCCTGACTGCTTCGCAGTACAGGGCGGGCTTTCGGTAGCCCTGCAGTTGGCAAGCC
>NZ_JANSIK010000191.1:0-15365 GCF_047462035.1 Synechococcus sp. R5-15
AAACAGAATGCTATCGCTGCATAGTTGAACAGTGATGTTCAGCAGTGTTCAGCGTAAATGTATCAGCCTCAGAAGATCAGGTAGTCCGGCGGCTCATAGGGGGGAGGCCCCCCGAAGACTTTGGCCTGCTTCTTGGCCGCGGCATCCAAAGGGTAGGCCCGCAGACTGTCTTCCTTGAGATTCAGCAGGGGCAACCACGACTGTTCCAGCTTGTTTTCCAACTCTGCAGTGTCCAGTGGGCATTCGAACACGGAGCGATCCAACTGTTGCAGGTAGGCGGCGATAACATCAATACCCTCCTGTAAGGGGGCAATTTGGCCGCGGGTAGCCCGGTTGTGCAGTTGTAGAATTGCCCGTTGGTTGCGAATCTTGCCGCGCACAATCACCTTGGCCCACCTCAGCCCCCAGGGGGAGTAGGCCCGCTGATACTGGGCCAGACGGATCTCAGAGTTGGTGGAGAAGGATCCCTGCAGGCGACCGCGAAAACCGCCATCCGCACGCAAAAAAATGGTTTCGATGCCTCGATCCAGCAGTTGGGCCAAAGCTGCGCTGGTCAATTGGATCCCGGGCAACACCACCACCAGCTCCACCTCCGCAAGGCGGCAAAGCTGCTCTTGACCACGGCGGCGAATGAGCAGGGTTTGGTTTTGGCAGTGAACCACAGTCCCCGGCTCGGTTAGGTAGAGGGTGGTCATGGGCAGGAAGGTCAAGAAAGCTTCAGGTCGGGGCGATAAAACTGCAGCTCCGCCTGAGCTTCTCGAGCCATCTGTTCCCGGTAGGCCGGGGGAGCGATGACCTCGCCGTTGGGCCGCCAGTCGCGCAAACGCATGGTGAAATTGGTATCTCCCACCCGCACCCAGGCCCGAAAATAGCGGTCGCTGGCCGGCCTTTGCCGGAGAATGTTCAAAATCTGTTGGCGTTCCCGCACATCCGCCACTGCCTGCTGCACCAAAGCCGGGATCCGCTCGTAGGCAATGGGCTGGAAGGTGGGATGTCGCACTGTGCTTTCCACATAGCGACGGGCAAACTCCGGGGAAAATCGAAGGATCAACAATGCCTTGGGCAGGTAAAAATCGGATCCCCAGGCTTCTTCCCATGCTGCTTGGACTTCCTCTGGGCTGGGCAGCTTCTTTTGCCGTTTGCGGGTTGCCAGCTCTGGCGGAATGGAAGGAGCGTCCCAGGGAATCACCGCCAGGCGCTCAGACTGGATCCGATCCAGCCGAAAATTGTGCCAGCCCAGGGATCCCTCGGGGGTGGGGAGCTGGCCAAAGGCTGCCAAATACTTGGCGCGGCGGGCATAAAACAGGCAGACTGGGTAAGTGAGAACGTGTCGGATCCCATGTTGGCGGGTGGCGTAGTCAAAACCGATCACCCCTGCTTCTGGGTTGGCCCAAAGGGCTTCTAGCTGGCTTTGATATTCATCCACCCGTTCTTGCTGTTCGTCTGAGAGGATGTACTCAAACCACACAAACAGCCGCCGCTGCGAGTGCTGATCGCGCCAGCGGGACGGAGTCCTTTGGTTGGCCCAGATTTCATCCAGCAAAACCTGGACATCTGGATGTACAAAGGCCACATCGCTGAGGATGTGATAGACCTGTTCCAGTTGATGGCCCGATAAGGTCAAAGCCGATGAAGATACGGGCAGTTGGGGACGATCCCCCGGCGCACGGCAGCGAAAATTATCTCTCCGCCTAGAGTTGGCCTGAATTTGTTGCAGCCAACCCCGGGCAGCCAGGTAATCCAGCTCTTTGCGCAGGGTGCGATGGGTCTTGTGAAAGGGTCGGGCAGATAGCAGCGCTTCCAGATCGGGAACTTCTGCTTTTAAGGCGGCCAATAGGTTGGGATCCTTCAGCCAAAACCTCAAGGGTTTCCAGCAAATGCAGTCAACATCAGGACAGGGTGAAGGGATCCCTTGTGCCAGATCCTGCTTGGGGTGCCGTGGTGAGAGCAAGCGATCCCGGATGTGGGTGTAGCCAAAGGTTTCCGGCAGGTCTGGCCAGCGGTTTTCGCCATAGAGGCAGTGGAGCAGTACCCACAGGCGCACGGCCCGCTCCAGGCGCTCGGCCAACTGACCGCCCGCTAACCAACGCAACACTTCCACCGTCAAAGGCAGCTCAAATCCGCTCATCCGACAGTTCCCTCGGTTCTTAGGTCAACCAGTTGATGGCACTCCAGGCCAGGGGTTTTCTTGGAGCAAGGCGCAAGTGAGAGCCTGACCACTCTGCCACGATTTGGAATCCCCCACTTCCAATCTCTTCCATACTGAAGTCAACCTGTCTCGTCAAATCTGCCCATGGCTGCTGTGGCACTGCATTTGCTTTCCGGCTGTCTGGCCGCTCGCGCCAGCGGGACGGAGTCCTTTCGCGCCAGCGGGACGGAGTCCTTGGACCCTCGAAGATCCCATTCTTCGGAACTGTCTTTTCAGGTCATCGAAATTGAGCTGACCCGACCGGATCGCCTGGTTTTTCCAGAGGATTTGGCTCAGCTTCAGCTGCCTGCCGGGATCAATGCCCAGCTGGGGGTGGTTCTGACGGGGCGGGCCCCCATTTGGCTGTATGGCTGGCTGGTGCATGAGTGCCACTTCACCCGTTGGGTGGCCTGTTATGACCCACGCTTGGGCGCGGTGGTGGTCTCCAGCCATACCCCCGAAGTGCGGGTGGGCCAGGTCATCCCCTGGGTGCAGGGAAGGCCGGGTTCAGAATTGGCAGCGGCGGTGATGGTGGTGGGCCCCCCCGACAGTGGCAAAAGCCGTCTTGCCCGCGCCCTCTTCGAAGCTCTGCTGCCGGAGCATCCCGATATTTATCTGCAACGGGCCCATTGGGATGGGGAAGGCAATTGGACTTTAGACTTGCCACCAGAAGAGGCGAAGATCCTCAAGCACCAGTACCGGGGCTCTTTTACCCCCGAATTTTTCAGCTTCCATGCCCAGGCCATTCTGGCTTTGCGCCGGCAAAAGAGTTTGGTGATTGTGGATGTGGGCGGCAAGGTGGATCCGCAAAAGCAGCCGATCCTGGAAGCCTGCTCCCACTACCTGGTGGTCAGCCGGGATCCCGAGGCTATCCCTCTCTGGCACGAGTTTTGTCGAGACCGGGGCAATTTGCGCTGTGTGGCCATCCTGCACACCTCGCCCGGCCCTCCTCAAGTGCTCAAAGACTCACCTGAGTTGGAAATTCGCTGGGATCCCAACTCTCCTCCCCCCGCGGAGCTGCTTCGGGCGGTGCGCCGCTTGATTGCCTAGGGGTGCGGATTCAGAATTGGATGGGCGGGCGAGCCTTTTCGGAAACGGCGAGATTGAGAACCGGGAGATTGAGAACTGGGAAAAGAAAAAGGAGAGGGTACTGATGCTGGGAGCCATTGCCGGGGATGTTATCGGCTCTGTCCATGAGCACTCGGGCACCAAAACGAAGAACTTTCCGCTGTTCGTCGAGGCCAGCCAATTTACCGATGACACGGTTCTGACGGTCGCTGTGGCCGAGCGGCTGCTGCGGGGCGGTAGCTACGTCGATTGGTACCATGAGTACTTCCACGCCTACCCAGAGGCTGGGTACGGGAGCAGCTTCATCCACTGGGCCGAGCATCGCTGCCGTGAGCCGTACTACAGTTGGGGCAACGGAGCCGCCATGCGGGTTAGCCCCATTGGCATCGCCTGCAACACGCTGGAAGAAGTGCTGGCCCAGGCGCGGGCCAGTGCCGAGGTAACCCACAACCACCCGGAGGGCATCCGCGGCGCTCAGGCTACGGCAGCCGCCGTGTTTCTCGCCCGGTCAGGGTACACCAAGGCCGACATCAAGACGTACATCGAGCAAGAGTTCGGATACTGCCTATCCGAGCGGCTGGACGATATCCGGGAGCACTACTGCTTCGATGTCTCCTGTCAGGGCTCGGTGCCCCAGTCGATCATCGCGTTCCTAGAGGCAGACGGTTTTGAAGACGCGGTGCGCAACGCCATCTCCCTTGGTGGAGACGCAGACACCATGGCCTGCATTGCCGGGGGCATTGCGGAGGCGTTTTTCGGCGGCGTGCCGGACGAGATCGCATCCCAGACGCTGGCCGTTTTGGACGAGCGGTTGCGCAATGTTGTGGGCGAGTTCCAAGAGAGGTTTGCGGATCGCCTGACCAGGGGCTGCACCTGATGGCCAAGGTGTGTGGTTTTTGGGTTTTGGGTTGCCTTGTCGCCCTCTCGCTCCGTCAACTGCTCCAGGTTGGATTTACCGGTAAGCCGCCTCTGGGTTGGCTTCATGGCCGTAGAGATAGCTGAGAACCGAGTTGCGCAGGCGGTAGTACTGCGGATCTTCAAGAATCCGCTCGCGATCCCGAGGGCGCGGGAAGGGGATGGTCACGATCTGCCCGATGGTGGCTGCAGGGCCATTGGTCATCAGCACCAGGCGGTCGGCCAAAAACAGCGCCTCATCAATGTCGTGGGTAATCATCAAAACCGTGCAGCGATGTTCATCCCAAATGCGCAACAGCTCCTCTTGAAGCTCCTCTTTGGTAATGGCATCCAAGGCCCCGAAGGGTTCATCCAAAATCAGCACTTCTGGACGGATGGCCAACGCACGAGCAATGGCTACCCGCTGTTTCATCCCTCCCGAAATTTGCGAGGGATATTTCTGAGCGGCTTCCCCCAGCCCCACCAAATCCAAATGTTCTTCCACAATTCGATGCTTTTCCGACTGGCTCTTTTGGGGAAATACCGACCGAACGGCCAAATAAACATTTTCATAAACCGTGAGCCAAGGCAACAGGGCATACCCTTGAAACACTACCATGCGCTCCGGGCCAGGAGCTGTAATCGGCTGCCCTTTCAGCTTCACCGAGCCACTGGTGGGCTGGGCAAATCCGGAAACCATATTCAGCAGGGTGGTTTTGCCACAGCCGGAATGCCCAACCAAGCAGACAAACTCTCCCTCGTTCACACTGAGGTTGATATCTCGCAAGACGGGATAATCCCCCTTGGGAGTTGAGTAGGTCTTGCTGACATTCTCAAGGCTTAGGTAGGGTTCTGCGGCTACGTTCGCTGGGGTAGAGGTTGTCAAGAGGGCAGTCATCGTAGGGTGCTCCAACTCATGATTTTCTCACAACGGGGAATGTGCTTTTGCAAGGGCGCCCAAGTGGGTATCTAGAGCAACACAGGACGACGATCTAAGGCAACCTCGGCTACATAAATATCGTGCTTAATCGCCAAACTGTTGAGGTAGGCCAGGGGATCCTCACCATTAAAGGGGATCCCATCGAACAACTGAATGGGCTGCCTTTGGTAGGAGACATCCAGTCCCAGCTCGCGGGCTGCCGTGCTGAACACCCCCACCTGACATACCCGCTCCACGATCTCCACCCAGTTGCGAGGGAAGGGCAGCTCCCCCCAGCGGGCCATTTGGGTCATCATCCACAGATGCTCGGTGCGGCTGGGACGGTTGCCGGCTCCCAGAAAGAAGCGGTGGTGGGCATATTCCCGCATCGGCCTGTCCAAGTCACAGATTAGGCGCTGGGGATCCCCCAGATGAATGTAGGATGGGTCGGTGCTCAGGTAGGCGCGGCGGCTGAGCAGCTCGCGAATCTCGTCGTGATGGGCCGGGTCTTCACAGTAGCGGCAGGCTTCCAACAGCGCTTTCACCAAGGCAATGTGGGTGTTGGGGTAGGCTCTGGCCCAATCTTCTCGCACCCCCAACACTTTGCCGGGATGGCCCAGCCAAATCTCCAGGTCTGTAGCCACCGTAAAGCCACTGCCCTCTAAGGCTGCCCGCAAATTCCAGGGCTCTCCCACACAGTAGCCATCGATGTTGCCGGCTGTTAGGTTGGCCACCATCTGAGCCGGGGGCAGCGTTTTCAGCACCACGTCATGATCCGGGTGGATCCCACCGGCTGCCAGCCAGTAGCGCAACAGCAAATTGTGCATAGAGCTGGGATGCACCACCCCAAAGGTAAGCCGACGGCTGGGACTATCCAGAATGTAAGCCTTCAACTGGCTGAGGGTGTGGATCCCTTGCTCGTAGAACCGCTTATGCAAGGTGATGGCATTGCCGTTGCGGGTCAAGGTGAGGGCAGTAACCACCGGCTGAGGCGGGTTATCCCCTCCGCCCAAAGACATCCACACCGGCATACCGGCGGGCATTTGGGCCGCATCCAGATAACCTCCCTGAATGCCGTCTTGGATCCCTCGCCAACTGGTTTCCCGCACCAAATTCACTTCTTCCAAGCCGTGTTTGGCAAAAAACCCTTTTTCTTTGGCCACAGCCAACGGAGCGCAGGCAGTGAGGGGCACAAAGCCGATCTCCAAGTTGATCTTTTCCAAGCCATGCCTGGCCACCACAGTGCTGCGGCGAGCACGCCATTGCTTGATGCGTTTTTGTTGGTTCAAAAAGTAGATGATCTCGCTGCGGTAGCTGTAGTAGCTGGGATGGTTGACCACCTCCAGCCGACGGCGGGGCCGAGGAATGTCAATGGTTAAAATGTTCCCAATTCGGGATCCCGGCCCATTGGTGAGCATGACCACACGATCTGACAGAAGAACCGCTTCGTCCACATCGTGGGTGACCATGAGAGTGGTCATCTGATGTTCTTCGCAGATGCGCATCAACTGCTCTTGCAAGTTCCCGCGCGTGAGCGCATCCAAAGCGCCAAATGGCTCATCCAGCAGCAACACTTTGGGCCGCAAAGCCAGGGCACGGGCAATGGCCACCCGCTGCT
Organism: Synechococcus sp. R5-15; assembly: GCF_047462035.1. Taxonomy (NCBI): domain Bacteria; kingdom Bacillati; phylum Cyanobacteriota; class Cyanophyceae; order Synechococcales; family Synechococcaceae; genus Synechococcus; species Synechococcus sp. R5-15. Next base: position 6,688 of record NZ_JANSIK010000191.1, read on the forward strand.
TCATCCCCCCGGACAATTGGGCTGGGGGCTTATCTGCGGCATGGCGCAAACCCACCAGATCGATGTGCTCTTCCACGATCTGCTGACGCTCCGCCGGAGAATGGTTTTTAAGAACGGCATTCACCGCCAGCGCAATGTTTTGCCGAACCGTTAGCCAAGGCAAAAGCGAGTAATGCTGAAACACCACCATGCGATCGGGGCCGGGAGCGGTGATGGTATGCCCATCCAAAGCCACGATCCCCCCCGTAGGCAAAGACAGCCCCGCCACCATGTTCAATAGGGTGGATTTGCCACAGCCGGAGTGGCCGATTAAGGAGACAAACTCCCCTCGATGGATTTGCAGATCGATCCCTTTCAGAGCAAGGTATTCCTGCCCTCCGGGCAGAGCAAAAGATTTTTCCACCTGCTCCACACTGACCAATACAGACACAGAAAACCTCCCAACCTATCACCCGTCTAGCCTCAAACCAACCACATACTGACAACACATCCAACACATCATTGGTTGGCTATCTTGTTTTGCAAAATAGACATCAGGCGATCCAAAAGCAATCCCACTGCTCCAATGTAGATGACGGCAACGATGATCTCCGTAACGTAGTTCTGCTGGTAGGCATCCCAGATGAAAAAGCCGATCCCCGGCACACCTGACATCACAATTTCTGCGGCAATAATGGCCAGCCAAGACAGGCCGATGCCGATGCGCAGACCTGTGAACATGTAGGGCAGGGCTGAGGGCAGCAACACCTTAAAAAAGAAGTCCACTTTGGAGAGCTTGAGCACTTTGGAGACGTTGATGTAGTCTTCCGGGATCTGTCTCACCCCCACAGCCGTGTTGATGAGAATGGGCCAAATTGAGGTAATAAAAATAACGAACAGGGCAGCCGGCTCATTGCGTTGCAAAGCAGCCAAAGATATGGGCACCCAAGCCAAGGGAGCTACCATGCGCAAAAATTGGAAAATGGGATCCAAAGCTCGGTTGATCCACACACTGCTTCCCACCAAAATGCCCAACGTGATGCCCACCAAAGCGGCACTGCAATAGCCGATGGCCACCCTTTGTAGGCTGGCCAAGGTTTGGCGCAGCAGCCCTTGGTCGAGGTCGCTGTTGCGATACAAAGGATGCAGGATCAGATATCGGCTGCGCTCGTCCATCCACACATCCCAAGGCCCCGGCAGCCGAATTAGGTTGGCACTGGCCAAGATCTGCCAGATGAGCAGAAATCCAACAATGCCCACCACAGGGGGGAGAATCTGATCTCGGTACTTCGCCAAATCGAACTTCGCCGTTGCAGATTTTGCCGGAGAAGAAAGTGTCGTCGTCATAGCTCCTAGAGGAGGATAGGGTTTTACAAGGTTCTCTGTTGTCGCGCTCTCAGAACATTCCAGCCGCAGGGTTCTACAACGTGTTGGAAACAGAGCATGAACTGGGATTGGCCTTGCCTTTTCGTTGGATGGGCAAACACAGGGATTGCAAACTCAACAAAACTCTCACGACAATCAGAAAACTCAGGATTCCTACGGCTATTGAAAGGATGAGCTTGTCCCAGCGGGGCTGGGCCGGCCTCTCAAAAGGAGGATCCCTGAAGAGTTCGCGCGGAACGTGAAGTAGAGCCAACATAGCCGATCCTCAACATGGCATTTAAAGTTATTCAAAAAGTGCGAGGCTCATAGCATCCATCAACTTTCCATCGTTTGGGCAGAAAGCTCGGCACCGCTTTTTTCGACCTCGTGGGATCCCACAGGTAGGCAGGATCCCTGTCGCGCGAGAGATTCGAACAAGGAAACGGTAAGCCATGGACTTCCTGCGAAAGAAGGTGAGGAACTTGGCCCAATCAAGCTATTCAGCTAGACCCTTTTGATTTTCAGGCTGTTCAGGTAAGCCTGCGGATCCTGTGGGTCAAACACCACACCGTCAAAGAAACGCTCTGTTCCCCGCGAGGTGTTGTTGGGGATGTTCTTCACCCCCAGTGCCTGGGCGGCCTCACGCCAGAGATCTTCACGGTTCACTTCATCCACCAGACGACGGGCAGTATCCAGATCGGGAAGGAAGCGAGCGTGGAAGCCCCAACGCAAGGATTCCGTCAGGAACCAAAGGTCATGGCTCTTATAGGGGTAAGAGACGCTGCCCCGGCCATCTTCCCAGTACAAGGGCCCGGCATTGAAATCTTGAACAGCTGGCTTGCCGTCTCCCAATTCGTAGTTGCCTTGAAAGGGAGGGGTGAGAACTTCAACCGGCACATTCAGGTAGGCACGCCCTGAGAGAATGCGTGTCAGTTCTTCTCGGTTGGCCGGATCGTCGCACCATTGCTGCGCTTCCATCACCGCCATCAAAGTGGCTTGTGTGGCCCTGGGGTTTTGCTCTACCCAATCGGCGCGAATGGCCAAGTATTCTTCGGGGTGAAAGGGCCAAATCTGTTGGGTAAGGGCCGCCATAAACCCGATCCCATCGGCCACAATCCGGTAGGGCCAGGGATCCCCGGTGCTAAAAGCATCCATGGTGCCATTGCGCATTCCCTGCACCGTTTCGGCAGAGGGAACCGCCAACAGGTCGATGTCTTGATCCGGATCTACCCCCCCAGCAGCAAACCAGTAACGGATCCAAAAATCTTGATTGACGTTGGGGAAGGTATGAGCGGCCTTGAATTTGCGTCCGTTGCTGGCGCTGAAATTTTTGATGTAATCCGCGGCTCCCGAGATATCCAGCCCCAAACCCTTGCCAGCATGCATTCCGGCAATGGCAATCCCGTTGCCTTGGGTGATCAGCTGACACAGAACTGCCATGCGCACCGGCCGATTGTTGGTGATGGCGCCAATGTGGATCATGTGAGGCATCGGCATCTGCCACTGGCCACCGTCGATTCCCCCACCCGCTGAGCCGATGACCACATTGTCACGGGCTGCCGGCCAACTGGCCTGCTTCAACATCTCTACACCGGTCATGCCGTGCTTGTCGAAAAAGCCCTTTTCCTTGGCGATGATCAGGGGGGCAGACTCCACAATCGGTATAAAGCCTAACCTGAGATTGGGGGTTTCTGGGCCGCTGGCCTGGGCAACCCAGTAGCCTGTGCTGGCCCGTGCTAAGCTGCCACTCACGAGTCCACCCACGGTGGCCGCACCCGCAGACAGCAAAAAGTTACGACGTGACGTCATGCTCACCTCATCGAAAGGATATGTGAAGGCAAGATGGAAGCTTTCCGGTTCAAGTCGCCTGACCCACGGATTTCCTTCGTGAAATCTCAAGAAATCCTTAAATCTCAGCTTGGTTGATATCCTAAGGGCAAATAAATATAGAAACAATACAATTATTATTTTGGTAAGCATAGACTTCCGTTTATCATTGTTGCGATGGCTTAGGTCTCAATGGCGTTTCCTCCAACGGCGGCTTGCTCTGGGCAAAACAACTCAACAGATTGGGGATCCCTGCCCCATGCCGGCTATCACTGGGATGGCTGCACAGAGCGGTTTTTTGAGGGCTGGTACAGCCGCGTCACCTTGCCCGGGGATCCGCCCATTAGCTTTGCCTTCATGTACGCCATCGATCCCAAGCGCGGGGGCATGGCGCAGGTGTTGGGGCCGGAGGAGGAGTTGCATTGGCGCACCTTCCCCAATCCCCGCCGCTTTTGGGCCAGCTCAACCCATCTGGCCTTGGGGCACTCAGGGATCCCAGGCCCCGGCTGTCGCGGCCTTCAGGATCCCTTCACCTTCTTCCAGCGCACCGCCAGCGGCTACCAATGCACCGCCCACCTCAACCAGGGGATTTTGCCGGATCCCTTGGGCTCTGAGCCCATTCGCTGGCTTTACCGCATTCAGCCTCGTTTTGCCTATGGGATCCCACCCCGAGCCACCATGGGAGCCTGGTCTTATCTGCCCATCTTTGAGCCGGGCTGGCAGATCCTCATGAGCCATGGCTTGGCCACCGGCTGGGTGGAGTGGAGAGGCAGGCGCTATGCATTTCAGCAGGCTCCCGCCTACGCCGAAAAAAATTGGGGCCAAAGCTTTCCTCGCCGCTGGTTTTGGATCCAGTGCAACGCCTTTCCCCAACATCCCGGTCTCAGCCTCACCTGTGCCGGAGCTGAGCGGCAGGTGCTCACCCGCCCCGAAGAAGTGGCCCTGATCAGCTTGCATGGATGGGGATCCCAGCCCTTTTTGGAATGGCGGCCTGGGCAAGCTCATCTGACTTGGCAAGTGGATCCCTGGGGATCCTGGCGAATCTGGGGAGAAAGTGCCCTCTGGTGTATTCGGCTGGAAGGGCACACGGGACGGCCTGGCCAAACTGTATTCACTCCTGGCCCAGAAGGGATGCAGCGCAACTGTCGGGATACCCTGGCAGGACATCTGCACCTGCAGCTTTGGCAGCGCAACGGCCAAGTCTGGACGCCGGTGATCAAGTCCACCAGCCCCCAAGCCGGCCTCGAAGTGGGGGGAGAAGTCCGGCAACCTTGGCAAGGGCAATGTTAACGCTGGCGGATATCTACACCCCCGTTGGACTTTCCAAAAAACGCTCTTGTGCTAGAATGCCTAAGCCACATTGATAGATGTCCATCTCTGTCTCTGGATAGTACTGGATAGTGTCTGAGTAACTATGGACAGATAGTATGGACAGACAGTCAACCGTGGTTGGCCCGCCCCTTTTGCGCCTGTAGCTCAGTGGACTAGAGCACGTGGCTACGGACCACGGTGTCGGGAGTTCAAATCTCTCCAGGCGCGTTTTGGCCCCAGACAGCTTCCGTCTGGGGTATTTACCGTCCCTTGGTTTCGCCAGAACTTGTGCTAGGATTACCCCTATCAAGTCCGCCTTGATGCAGGCGTAGGGAGCCCGAGGATCATGTTTGAACGCTTTACAGAAAAAGCCATCAAGGTGATCATGCTGGCCCAAGAAGAAGCCAGACGGTTAGGTCACAATTTCGTTGGCACCGAGCAAATTTTGTTGGGGTTAATCGGCGAGGGCACTGGGGTCGCCGCCAAAGTTCTCAAGTCCATGGGAGTGAACTTGAAGGACGCCCGCATTGAAGTCGAGAAAATTATCGGTCGGGGATCCGGTTTTGTGGCCGTCGAGATCCCTTTCACTCCCCGCGCCAAGCGAGTGCTGGAACTCTCTCTAGAAGAGGCCCGCCAGCTCGGCCACAACTACATCGGCACTGAGCACCTGCTCCTGGGCCTGATCCGAGAAGGGGAGGGAGTAGCGGCCCGCGTCTTGGAAAACCTGGGGGTGGATCTCTCCAAGGTGCGCACCCAGGTGATCCGCATGTTGGGTGAGACTGCCGAAGTGACGGCAGGGGGGGGATCCTCCAGTCGCACCAAAACGCCCACCCTGGACGAATTCGGCTCCAACCTAACTCAACTGGCCCAGGAGGGCAAGCTGGATCCGGTGGTCGGTCGGACGCGGGAGATCGAGCGGGTGATCCAGATCTTGGGCCGCCGCACCAAGAACAACCCCGTCCTCATTGGCGAGCCGGGGGTGGGCAAAACTGCCATTGCCGAAGGCTTGGCCCAGCGCATTGTGCAGGGGGATGTGCCGGATATTTTGGCCGACAAGCGGGTGATCAGCCTGGATATTGGCTTGCTGGTGGCCGGCACCAAGTACCGCGGCGAGTTTGAAGAGCGCCTCAAGAAAATCATGGATGAGATCCGCAATGCCGGCAACATCATCCTGGTCATCGACGAGGTGCATACCCTGATCGGGGCCGGGGCTGCGGAAGGGGCGATTGATGCCGCCAACATCCTCAAGCCTGCCTTGGCCCGTGGCGAGTTGCAGTGCATCGGCGCCACCACCCTGGATGAGTACCGCAAGCACATCGAACGGGATGCCGCCCTGGAGCGTCGCTTCCAGCCCATCATGGTGGGCGAGCCGACAGTCTCCGAGACCATCGAGATCCTGTTTGGCCTGCGGGAGCGCTACGAGCAGCACCACAAGCTGAAGATCTCCGATGCCGCCTTGGATGCGGCAGCCAAGCTGGCCGACCAGTACATCTCCGACCGCTTCTTGCCAGATAAGGCCATCGATTTGATCGACGAGGCTGCTTCGCGGGTGCGCCTGATCAACTCTCAACTGCCCCCGGCGGCGCGGGAGCTGGATCAAGAGCTGCGGCGAGTGCTCAAGGAGAAAGACGCTGCGGTGCGGGCCCAGAACTTCGACAAAGCCGGTGAGCTGCGGGATCGGGAGATGGAGATCAAGCAGCAGATCCGCGCCATTGCCGCTGCCAAAAAAGCCGAGGAGAGCAGCCGCAGCGAAATGCCTGAGGTAACCGAAGAGGACGTGGCCCAGGTGGTCAGCGCCTGGACGGGGGTGCCGGTGGCCAAGCTGACCGAGAGCGAGTCAGTGAAGCTGCTGAACATGGAAGAAACCCTGCACCAGCGCATCATCGGCCAAGACGAAGCGGTGCGGGCCATCTCCCGTGCCATCCGCCGCGCTCGGGTGGGGCTGAAAAATCCCAACCGTCCCATCGCCAGCTTCATCTTCTCCGGCCCAACAGGGGTGGGCAAAACCGAGCTGACCAAGGCTTTGGCAGCCTACTTCTTCGGCTCCGAGTCAGCCATGATCCGCCTCGACATGTCGGAATACATGGAGCGGCACACGGTCAGCAAGCTGATCGGATCCCCGCCGGGCTATGTGGGCTACAACGAGGGGGGTCAGCTCACAGAAGCGGTGCGGCGTCGCCCCTACACGGTGGTGCTTTTCGATGAGATCGAGAAGGCGCACCCGGATGTGTTTAACCTGTTGCTGCAAATCCTGGAGGATGGCCGCCTGACCGATGCCAAAGGCCGCACGGTGGACTTCAAGAACACCCTGATCGTGATGACCTCTAACATCGGCTCGAAGGTCATCGAGAAGGGCGGCGGCAGCCTCGGCTTCGAGTTCAACACCAACGACGAGGATGCCAACTACAACCGCATCCGCAACCTGGTGAACGAGGAGCTGAAGCAGTACTTCCGTCCGGAGTTCCTCAACCGCGTGGACGAGATCATCGTCTTCCGGCAACTGACCAAGGATGAGGTGAAGCAGATTGCCGACATCCTGCTCAAGGAAGTGTTTGACCGCATGACGGAGAAGAAAATCCGCCTTACGGTTAGCGACCGCTTCAAAGACTTGGTGGTGGAGGAGGGGTATAACCCCAGCTACGGGGCACGCCCGCTGCGCCGCGCCATCCAACGCCTGCTGGAAGACATCCTGGCGGAAGAGATCCTGACTGGGCATGTCCGGGAGGGATCGGAGGTGCTCATCGATGTGGATGAGGAGCGCAAGCCCAAGGTGTTGGTCACGGAGCCGGAGCGGGTTCTCTTGCCTCAAGGGGCGGAGTAAAGCTGGCTTTGAGAGGTCCTCAGACTGCAAGGGATCCGTTGGGATGCTGCGGATCCCTTGTGGTCCTCAAGTGTTGTTTTTCTGGTGTTTTTCAGTTGAACAGACCCAGGCGTAGGAGATCTCTGGCATGGTGCAATCGACCTACTACTACTATGGCGGCGCTCCGGTTCGTACCCCACCCCCAGATTTGGCTTCGCTGCTGCTGCAGGAGCGCATTGTCTACCTGGGCTTGCCCCTTGCAGAGGAGTCGAATGCCAACGTCACCAAGCTGATCATCGAGCAACTGCTGTATCTGCAGTACGAGGATCGGGAAAAGCCGATCAAGATGTACATCAACTCGACGGGCACCTATAACTACGACACAGCGGCCTTTGCCATTCTGGACACCATGAACTACATCAAGCCGCCTGTGCATACTATCTGCATCGGCAATGCCATTGGGATGGCGGCCATGTTATTGGCAGCAGGAGCCAAAGGATTTCGGGCCAGTCTGCCCAATGCCACGATCGTGCTCCACCAGCCCTATGGGGGCACCCGTGGACAGGCCAGCGACATCGAAATTCGCACCCGCGAGATTCTGACTTTGCGCAACATGATGCTGGAGCAACTGTCCCGCAGCACGGGCCAGCCTATGGAGCGCATCAAGAAGGACACGGAGCGGCTATTTTTCATGACACCAGAGGAAGCCAAAGCCTACGGCCTCATCGATCAGGTGCTGACCAGTTCCAAAGGCGTGCCGAAGTTGGCAACAGCCAAAAACTAAAGCAGAGGGATCCGTCGATGGTTCAAGTTCCCGTACAGCCTTTGACGGTGGGGGAGTACCTACGCCTCACGGACGGGCTTTATGAAGGACGGGTTGAACCTGAAGACGGGTCCATTCGGGAAGCCGAGGAGCGTATGAACACCCTCATTGAGCTGTTTCTGGTTGCGGAATTGCCCAAGTTTTTGCCCATTCAACGCCTGAGCTTGGGCCAAGTTGAGGTCGAAGTGCCCGCAGCCAAGGCTCGGTTGCGCAATCCAGAGGTGATGGCTTTGCATCCCGCTATGTGAGCTTGCTGGGAAACGGTTGCGGAATCCTTGCCTGCACATGCCCCTGCCGCTGTTGGTGGTGGAAGTCGTTTCCCCCGGAGTAGACAATGAAAAACACGATTATCAAGACAAGCGCAAAGATTACGCTGCCCGTGGGATCCCAGTGGATCCAGCCAAGCAGTCCGTTTCCGCGGTGCGCTGGGTTGGCGGAGCATGACTCTAGTCAATGATACGCTGGACTATACTGAAAATAATGTACAGTATGTTCAGTATGGCTGCTTGGTATGGCTAGGTATGTAAAACCGAGAGAAGCGGCGGATTATTTTGGGGTGTGTCTCCACACTTT
>NZ_JANSIK010000192.1:0-13883 GCF_047462035.1 Synechococcus sp. R5-15
ACTGCACGGGCGGTCGGAAGCAGGAACCCGCCGAGACGACTGCGCAAGGAGCCATCCATGCGTAGCGTGGCAGGAATCTCCGGCCTTCAGGCCGGGGAGGATGTCAAGGTATTCTGTAGAGGTACGCCAAGGCTGGCTCTTGCTACGGCCCCTAGATGTTGCCTTGTGTAACAGCAAGGGCATAATCTTTTGTCCTGCCTAGAGGTCTGCTGTACAACGAAGAGCGAGATACAGCTTTTCTCGACGTTGTGGGAGGTCTGTGGAGTTAATAGAATCCCGGCCCCCTACACGTCTGTACTGGCTTCGGGAGGCGTCGTCGGAAAAAGCTGTGAACCCCATTGCTAGCAACAGCCGGTTAGTTCCACTTTTGGGAATCGTCATGGAAAGTCGTGGTTACAAAAAGTCCTCACAGAAGAGCTTTGAGTTGATGCGGCATTTCGCAGAAACCTACGCCAAACGCTCCGAGACCTTTTTCTGCTCGGATCCATCAATTACGACGGCGGTGATCGAAGGCTTGGCTCTGCACAAAGAGCAATTGGGCGCCCCGCTGTGTCCCTGTCGTTTTTATGAAGACAAAGAGGCAGAAGCAAAAGCAGGCTATTGGAATTGCCCCTGTGTACCCATGCGGGAGCGAAAGGAATGTCACTGTATGCTGTTCTTAACGCCGGATAACCCCTTTGCCGGCAAGAGCCAAACCCTAGAGGAGGTGCCCCTGGAATACCAAACTACCAAATGACAGCGCCCGGCAGGGACAAAGGCAGGCTTTGGAAGGGTGACAGGGCTCGGTATAATCGAAAAGCCGTTGGGCAATGGTTATTTGCACGAGGAGGAAACGCTTTTATGACTCCCTCACTTGCTAACTTCCTCTGGAGCTTGGTGGCTGGTGCAGTTGTGCTGGGGGCTCTCTTTGGCGCCATCATCTTTGTCAGCCAAAGGGATAAAGTGCGTCGTCGCTGAGATCCCCGCTCGTTGGCACTTGCCCGCCAATGCTTCCCTTTTCCCTGTACTGCTATCGCTGGGTGGGGAGAGACTGGGGTGGCAAGATGTGGCTGCGGTACGCAATCGCTGGAGGGCTTCGCCCCTGTTGTCGGGGATCCAGCTGGGTTGGGTGACCAACAGATTGAGATCTAAGGTGCTTGAAGCCGTTGTTGCAAACGATCACACCTTATGAAAGGCCTCCGGCCCGCTGCCGCGATCGAAGACTATCCAGCGATACCCCAGGGATCCCTTGCCAGCGTTGACCCACCCCTTGTATTACTGGCGGCAAAAAAACCGCTACTACCACGAGGATCTGGAGCGGCTGCATCGCTTTTTTGTCCCTGCCGGTTTGCGCATCTTGGAGATTGGTTCCGGCACGGGATCCCTGCTCAATGCCTTGCAGCCCAGCTTCGGGGTGGGGATCGACCGGGATGCGGACATTGTTGCCCAAGCTCAGGCAGAGTTTCCCCATCTCCATTTCCGGGTGCAAGATGCCCACACGCTGGACAAAGGGGATCCCGTCTTGGCGGAGCCTTTTGATGTGATCTTGCTCGTCAATACCCTGGGCTACCTGGCCGACATCCAGCAGGTTCTCCAGCAGTTGCGCCGCTTCTGTACCCCACGCACCCGCCTGATCCTCTCCCACCACAACCCGCTCTGGGAGCCGATTCTGGGCTTGGCAACCGCTCTGAAGCAACGGATGCCTCTGCCGGCAGCCAACTGGTTATCGGCAGCCGATGTGGCCAACCTGCTGCACTTGGCAGGATACGAGGTCATTCAGCAGGGCAAGCGGCTGTTGTTGCCGCGGCGGATCCCACTCCTTTCCACCGTGATCAACCGGGTGATCGCCCCCCTGCCTGGGATCAACGCCCTCTGCCTGACAGAGTACACGATCGCTCGCTTGCAGCCCGACCCTGCCTGGGATCCCCCCCCTGAGCAGCAGCCTTCCTGCACCGTGGTGATTCCGGCTCGGAATGAAGCGGGCAACATCCGCCGCTGCGTGGAACATTTGCCCGAGATGGGATCCCGCACCGAGATCATTTTTGTGGAGGGGCATTCCAGCGACGGGACTTGGGCCGAGATCCAGCGGGTACAGGCGGAATACCAAGGGATCCGCAATATCCGGGCTCTGCGGCAGGAGGGCAAGGGCAAGGGGGATGCGGTGCGCAAGGGGCTAGCCGCCGCTACAGGGGATGTGTTGATCATCCTCGATGCCGATTTGACGGTACAGGCAGAGGACATGCCCAAGTTTTTCCGGGCTGTGGCTTCCGGGCGATGTGATTTTGCCAATGGTTGTCGCCTTATCTATCCCCTGAAACCAGAGGCAATGCCTCGGCTAAACCAATGGGCCAATCGTTTTTTTGCCGCTCTCCTCTCCTACATTCTCGGCATCCGCATCAAAGATTCCCTCTGTGGCACCAAGGCCCTGTGGCGGGAGGATTACCAGCAGATTGCCAAGCTGTGCCAAGAGTGGGGGGATTTCGACCCGTTTGGAGATTTTGACCTGTTGCTGGGATCCGCCAAGCGCACCCTGAAGATCCTGGATATCCCCGTGCGCTATTTCCCCAGAACCTATGGTCGCTCCAACATTCACCATGTGCGAGAGGGGCTGCGGCTGCTGCAGATCTGTGGCTTTGCCCTCAAGCGCTTTAAGGGGTGCTGAATGTTGCTCTAGACCAAAGGCGCCGGTCTGTACTCTTGTCGAGGCAGGGCCAGTCTCTGCAAGTACTTCTCCACCGTTGGGATTCCCGCCTAGGCACCCAGGACTCGTTACAATAATTAGTCAATCGGATCACTGTAATGTGTGGATCGGCCCCCATGGGGAGTGCCACGGGAACGAGCAATGGGAGAATCCGTATTGAGCAGGCTGGGCCAATGGATCTCGAATACCCCCCTGCGCTCCCTTGACCAAGCTTATGAGGCTGCCCTGCGCATTAAAGCCATCGAGGATCAATACTTCCAGGGAGGATCCATCGGCAGCAACGGGCAACATGGCCAGAATGTCAGCCGCTACTTTCAAATTCAACTGCGCCGGCAACTGCGCCAGATCGATCTGCGTTTGGCAGAGTTCAGAGCCAGCAGCGCCCTTTCTCGCCTGCCGGATCCCGAGCAAAATGGCAGCGGCCCTACTTCTGCCCAAGATAAAGCTCAACAACTCCATGCCGCTGAGGCCAATGTTTCTGAAAGCAGCAGCGAAAACTCCGAGAATGGTCGCCAAAGACGAGATCTTTCCATCTTGGAGAAACTGCAGTTTATCGATCAGGTGACTTCTCGATACAAACGCCCGACCAGAAAATCCCAACCTGTCTCTGCTTCAATTTCCACTTCACCTGAGCCTCTCGAACCGCCAGAACAACCTACCTCAACTGAACCCAGTTCTTCTAATGTCTCTGTCAAGGCAGGCTCCGGCAATGGCGCTGCCCCGGTCGCTTCCAAAGCTGCGATTCTGCCCCGTTCTATTCTGCGCACAGCCAGCCAAATCCGCCGTGAGCTGAGTTCCCAGGCCGAAGAGGAACTGATCCAGGAGTATCGCGAGGCTCGCACTCGCACACTGGTATCGATTCGTTTTCTGTTGTTGTTGGCCGTTTTGCCTCTGCTCACCCAGATCCTCTCGAAAAACTTTCTGTTTGGGCCATTGGTGGATCACTTCCAACAACGGGAGCCTGCCATTGTGGCTCTAAGCCACGAATTCCAAGAAAAAGCCCTGTCAGAGTTCGAGTTTTTCAAGGAAAGAATAGAATTTGAGCGAGCTTTGCACCATCAACCCCCAGAGTGGGATCTGGAATCAGAAGAGCAACTGTCCATGAAGGCAGAGGAACTGCTGAAAAAATATAGCCGTAGGAACTCGGAAGGCTTGAAGAATATCCTTGCTGATTTGCTTTCGCTGCTGGTGTTTGGCTGGCTTATCTTTGTTGGGCGTGAGGAAATCGAAGTCCTCAAGTCTTTTTTGGATCGTCTGATCTACGGTCTCAGCGATAGTGCCAAGGCTTTCATTATTATTCTCTTTACCGATGTGTTTGTCGGTTATCACTCTCCCCACGGTTGGGAGGTGCTGCTGGGTAATTTGGCTGCCCATTTGGGGGTACCGGAGAACCGCGATTTTATCTACGGCTTTATTGCTACTTTTCCGGTTTTCCTAGATACGCTTTTTAAGTATTGGATCTTTCGCTATCTAAACCGTGTATCGCCGTCTTCGGTGGCCACCTATCGGGCTATGAACGATTGATTTTTGGGTTAACCGGAACAACTGTGGCCGCGCGGGCGCAAGGATTGTCGATGGCAGAACCCGCAGACAAACCAACGCTCCAATTCGGCGGCAGGGGTAGGACAGCGGCAGGCGGGGCAAGGGAACAGGTTCTCCTGGGTTTGTTGTTGCTTCACCACTCTGGCCCAGCGCTCGAAAGCCACTTTCGGGTCGGAGGTGGGCTGTTTTGGATTGGGGCTGCGACAGGATCCAGGGCGTTGTCCATCTTGGTCTGCTAGGCGGGGAGCGCCATAAAACTTGCTGGTCAGCTCCGCATCAGGATGGGGGGCAGCCGGGCTGGATCCCTTGTGCCAGGCACCAGAGCTGAAGCGGATATCGCTGAGGGGAGATTGTAGCCGGCTGTTGAGTTTCCTGAGAATGATCTGGCGTTGCAAGGTTAAGTTTTGTGCCCAGGCCGGGGTAGAGGTGGCCACCTGCAGCACCTGTCGGCGCAGGCTGAGAGGATAGGTTTGGGCGGCTACGGCCTCTCCGACGAGTTCGGGCCAGAGCTGCCGCAGGGTTTGCATTTGCTTCAGTTCAGCCCAACGGGGATGGCTGCCAAAGCTTCCCAGTACCTCATCTAACCGCTGCAACATGGTGTCGATAGGGTGTCAATGGCAGGCAATAGCTTAGGAAACACCATTTTGGTCTTCCGGCGATTGAGCCGCTTCTTTGAGGGCAGAGTGAATGGAGTCGGTATCGGGCAAAGAAGGGGATCCACCGTTTTGACTGAGGGGGGCAAATCCCTCTAGGCTGCGGATGTGAATATCTTGTTGCGGGAAGGGGATGCGGATCCCACGTCGCCGAAACTCAGCCTCGATTAGGAAGTTTAGCTCGCTGATCAAGACAAACTGATCTTGAGGACGGTTGATCCACACCAGCAGCTCAAAGTTAAGTGCAGAAGGGCCAAAGGACTTGAGCCAGACTTGGGGGGCAGGGCTGCTCAACACCCGAGCATTTTCTCTGGCGGCGCTGAGCAGGGCTTCGGTAACCAAGGCGGTATCGGAGCCGTAGGCCACGCCCACAGGAATGTGAATGCGACAGCGGGGATCCCGGTAGCTCCAGTTCACCACCTTCGATTCGGTAAAGCGGGAGTTGGGCACAATCACAAAAATGCGATCCAGGGTGCGCAAGACGGTGGCCCGTGGGCCAATGCGCTCCACCGTGCCGAGCAAGTTGTCCACTTCCACCAGATCCCCTATTTGGATGGGGCGCTCCAGCAAAATGGCAATGTAGCTGATGTAGTTGTTGGAGAGGTTTTGCAAACCAAAGCCGATCCCCAAACCCACCGCCCCGGCAATAACCGCCAAGGAGCCCAGATTAAGGCCGCTGAAGGGCAAGACCAGAAGGATGCCGAACAGGGTCAGGATGTACTTGAAGATGGCCGCCGAAGACTCTTGGGTGCCCAGATCCAGCCCCAGGCGTGCCAAAAAGCGCTGCTTGAAGCCAACACTGACGTAGTGGGCGCCAGTGAAAACCAAGATAGAAAGGAGGAGGAAGACCAGCAAGCTGGCAATCGAAACGCTGGAGTTGGGCAGAGGCTGGGTGAGAACGCCCAGAGCCGTGGCGACCACACGACCCAGGCCCAGGTAAAAGGAGCGCTGAAACGGTCGTAGGGCAGGGATGAAGCTGATACCGCGATCCAGCGAGATGCCGGCGATGAGGATCACCCCCACGCCCCGCAGCAGCATCCCACCCACATCAATCCAGGTGCCCCAGGTCTCTCCGGCCTTAAGCTCCAACCAGCGTTGCAGACGGGTTAAGCTGCGGTCGAACAGCCGCCAGAGAAAGAACCCCACCACCAGGGTGGCGATCCCTGCCAAAAGGGTCAGAACCAGCACGCGCGGATCCTGGGCCCGCTGCAGAGCCAGCAGATCTTCGCGGTAATCGGCAATCGCTTGCTCCAACCGCCGCGCCCAACTGTTAGCCACCAGACGCACGTCATTCAGGCTCACCTGACCCAGTGCCACCCTGCGCTCCGCGGCAGCATCGGCATAGGTGACGGTGAACAAATACCGTTGGGTGGCCTCAAAGCGGCCTCTTTCCCCCAGGCGTAAGATGTATTGCCCATTGGTATCCTGGGCCACCCGTACCTCTGGCTCCGGCAACTGGCCTTCTTCGAGAAAGCGCTCGATGATCGCCCGAACGTTGTCGGCCCGCACATCGCTGGGGTAGTCTGCCGTCTGCAGGCGGAACACCGGTATGTTCCCGACCAGCACTTCTGTGCCCTCTTGGCCGGTCAAAGGGATCCCGACTGGGCTGGGGGCTGGGGCAGGGGATCCCTCAGGAGTTGGCGCTTCAGCCGGTGTGGGTCGGGGATCGGCCAGGAAAAAGTTGGGATCCCGAAATTCAAGGGCTTGAGCCAAGGGGATCCCTGAGGAGGCAGAGGCGACGGCAGGGGTGAGCCAGAGACCTATCCCCACCGTCAGCCCAACCCAAAGAGCTGCTCGCTTAAGTGGGACGGAGTCCTGCATGGCCGGTTTGGTACGAACGCCTATCGATCAATTGGGGATCCCTGAGGGCTGCCCCGCAAGCTCATGGTGGCACAAGCCGACCTCAATTTTGGCCGATCTGAGCAAGGATTTTAGGTGCCCTGAGAATGGCCCAGAAGGCGTTGACGCAGCTTTTTGATTCTATCTCGCAGCTCGGCGGCTTCCTCAAATTCTAGGTTTTTGGCGGCCTCTTTCATCTTCAGTTCCAGTTGGCCGATCAGCTCCGGAATCTCGGAGAGAGGGATCTCTTGCGCAGCTTGAAAGGCTTTTTCCAGATCTGGGTTGCTGAGTTTGCGGGAGATGGCCAAAAAAGACAAGATGGCATTGCTGTTTTTCTTGACGATGGGCTTGGGCGTGATGTTGTGTTGGCGGTTGTATTGCAATTGAATTTCGCGGCGACGCTGGGTTTCGGCAATGGCCCGGGCCATGCTGCTGGTCATGGTGTCGGCGTACATCACCACCATACCGCGGACATTTCGTGCTGCCCTCCCAATCATCTGAATCAGGGAGCGCTCTGCTCGCAAAAACCCTTCTTTGTCGGCATCCAAAATGGCCACCAAAGAAACTTCTGGCAAGTCCAACCCTTCCCGGAGCAAGTTGACTCCCACCAACACGTCAAAGGCCCCTTCTCGAAAGTCTTGTAGGATTTCAATTCGCTCAATCGAGGTGATCTCGGAATGCAAATAGCGAACTCGGATCCCTCGCTCCTGGAGATATTCTGTGAGATCTTCTGCCATCCGTTTGGTGAGGGTGGTCACGATCACCCGTTCGGCAGATCCCTGCCGAGAGCGTTCCAATCGCAAGTAAATTTCTCCCAGCAAATCGTCCACTTGCCCAGCCGTGGGGCGCACATGCACCTCAGGATCCACCACGCCGGTGGGCCGAATTACCTGTTCGATAACCCGACCGCTGCCCTGCACATAAAACTTCAAGGTCTTGCCATCTTCCACCCGGGTTTCAAATTGGGCCTCGCTCTGCTCTAGTTCCCAGTTGCCGGGGGTAGCCGAAACAAAGATACACTGATGAACCTTGGCCCAAAATTCTTCGGCTTTGAGGGGGCGATTGTCGAGGGCGCTGGGCAGGCGAAAACCGTGATCCACCAGCACCTGCTTGCGGGCACGGTCGCCATTGTACATGCCGCGAATTTGGGGCACGGTCACGTGGGATTCATCCACCACCAGCAGCCAATCGTTGGCCTTGAAATAATCCACCAAGCAGGCGGGGGGCTCTCCTGCTTTGCGTCCCGTTAAATGTCTAGAGTAGTTTTCGATCCCATTGCAATAGCCCACCTCCCGCAGCATTTCTAGGTCGTAGCGGGTGCGCTGCTCTAGGCGTTGGGCTTCCAGGAGCTTGCCTTCTTTGCGAAAGAAGGCCAGTTGCTCTTCCAGTTCTTGCTCGATATTGAGGATCGCCCGCTCCAATTGTGCTTCCGGCGTTACAAAGTGCCGAGCAGGATAAACTCTGAGGGCGCTGAGGCTGTTCAAAATCTCGCCTGTAACCGGGTCGATTAAGCGAATGGCCTCGATCTCATCGCCAAAAAATTCGATGCGAATGACCCGATCCTCATAGGCCGGCACAATTTCCAGCACATCCCCTTTGAGGCGAAATCGCCCCCGCACCAGCTCCAGGTCATTGCGCTCGTACTGGATGCTGGCCAGAGCCCGCAAGACATCCCGTTGGTTGATCTCCTGGCCGACTTTGAAGGGGATGGAAGCCTTCAGGTACTCCTCTGGCATGCCCAGACCATAGATGCAGCTCACCGAGGCCACCACAATCACATCCCGCCGTTCAAACAAAGAGCGGGTAGCCGAGTGCCGCAGCATATCGATTTCATCGTTGATGGAAGAAGATTTGGCAATGTATGTATCGGTGCTGGGAACATAGGCTTCCGGTTGATAGTAGTCGTAATAGCTGATGAAGTATTCAACGGCATTGTGAGGAAAAAGCTCCCGCAGCTCATTGCACAGTTGTGCTGCCAAAGTCTTATTGTGGGCCATCACTAAGGTGGGCCTGCCCACCTGCTGAATGGTATGGGCGATGGTAAACGTTTTGCCGGTTCCGGTTGCTCCCAGCAAGGTTTGGAAACGATGGCCTTCTGAAATTGACTTCACCAAACCGGCAATTGCCTTAGGTTGATCTCCGGTGGGTTGATAGGGAGAAACCAGTTGAAACTCTGACATGGGTTTGACTTTCGGATGGGCCTAGATAGCTGCCGGGCTGGTCAAGGCAGGGCTGATCTGCACGTTGGTTTGGAATGGTGGTGCGGATCACAAAGGCTTGTGGGGTGCCTCTAAGCTTGACCGCCTGCTCAGCAGTGGGCTCCAGCTTGCGCACCAGGATGAGCCTCTGTTCCATGGTAAGGTTTTATCATGCAGGACTGAGGGCAGCGCTTCTTCCACTAGGCCTGTTCATGCCAGTGATGTGAAGCATTAGGGCCTGGGTACACGCGCTACGTCTCCCTCGGTGAAGAGATGAGATATGGGACGACGGCAACTCTTGCGCGGGATCCTAATCGGGTTGGGTCTTCTGGCCGCCATGGTGGTGTGGGTTGTCGTATGGCTGCTCACCCGCAGTCCGGTGGCTTTGTTGCTGGCCCACCCGGAGCTGCCGCCAATTGTGGGTTTGGCCCCTCGCTCCGCACAAGCGCTGCTGGTGTTGGCTGTTCCCCTGGACGAGGTGCAAGCGTTTTGGCAAGCGGCAACTCCTGCCCCCCAGCGACGCGCTGCCCGTCAGCAGTGGCAAAAGTTTTTCTCCCCTGAAGGCCCAGGCTGGCTGGGATCCTTGCTGGCCGGGGGATCCCTTGATTTCGAGCGGGAGGTGCGGCCCTGGCTGGGGAGGAGCACCCTCTTGGCCAGTTTGCCGGAGTGGGGCACCTTGGTTGCCCTAGAAACGCGGGATGCGGCAGTCTCTCAATTTGAGCTGAACCTGTTGTGGGAACGGCAGAGCTTGGCCGGGAGGCCGGTGCAGGTAGACACTTACAAGGGCATTCAGGTGGTGTCTAGCCCGATTCCGGGCCTGCAGGGGTTCTCGGCAGCCGTTTTCGGCGAGCAATACGTGTTGTTGGCGGAGCAGTCTGCTGCCATTCGGGCTGCAATCGATGCTTGGCAGTTGCCGCAGTTGTCTCTGGTGGCTCAGCCTCTGTTTCAGCAGGTCATCCAGCCCTTGCGGGAGGCGCATGTGGGTTGGGCCTTCTGGCAAAATCCAGAGGCGGTTTCTTCAGATGGGCTGACGTTGCAGGCGGTAGGGCTGGGGTTGGGGGTAAACTTCCGCGGCTTGGTGGCCGAAAGTGCTGCCCTCTGGCATGCGCCCGCTGGCTTCTCCTTGCCGGCGGCAGAAGCCTTTCGCCCGCAGATCCTTCAACATCTGCCGGATAAAACCTTGGCGCTGATTTCCGGAGAGAATCTGGTCTCAGTTTGGCAGAGCCTGGGGCAGATCCAGCCCCTAAATTCCCTGGGGTTGCGGGTGGATCCCGGCCAGTGGCTGCAGCGCTTGCAATCTCAGGTGGCGCTGGACTGGCAGCGTCTGTTGCCGGAACGGGGAGAGTTTGCCTTTGCCCTTTTGCCCGGCGACGGGGATCCAGCCTGGCTGTGGGTCGGTAAGCTGCCGGATGAGTCGGTCGCGACAGCGGGACGGAGTCCTTATTTCGACTTGGATGAGCGGGCACGCGCCCAAGGCTGGCAGGTAATCTCTCTGGCAACGAAGCGCGGCACCGCCACTGCCTGGGCCCAACCGACCACTCCTACGGGGGAGACGGAGTCCTTGCCGTCAGAACCCCCGCCGGTGGCGACAGCGGGACGGAGTCCTTACCGCTCTATCCATCGACCGGAGATCCCTGTGTTGGCAGGCGAGCTGCTGGAAGTCAGTGGGAAAGGAGGATCCGCGTCATTGCAGGCGGCAGAGGCTCTCCCCCAAACGCTGCCAGGGATCCCGCTGCCGGCACAGGTGTATCATGCCGATCGCAAAGGCTATTCCTACCTGGCCTCTTCTTTGGGGGCTCTGGAGACGGCCCTCGCGGATCCCCCCTTGAGTGCAAATCGCGCCTGGCGCAAGTTGGTGGCTTCCCTGCCCCACCGCAATTTGGGCTATGGCTATGGATCCCTGGGGTTGCTCTTGGAAAGCGAGCTGCCCGACCCGGTCGCGTCAGCGGCGCGGAGCGCTAAGGGATCCCGCTGGTCATCCACGCGCTTTGCCTTCGCCACCACAGCCCTAGCGGTTTCTGAAGCTCCCTACCCCGATCGGGGCTGCCAGATTACCCAAATGGGCAAGCTGTTTTGGGAGTGGTATTGAGGGTCAGACTATCCAGGGATCCCGGCAGTTGGGGTGGATGTACTTGGCCAGATAGACCTGGTTGCCCATTTCATTCCACTCCACAAAGTCGAAGATTTGGGTGAGCAGCAGCATTCCTCGGCCCGACTCTTCGGTTTCCAAGATGTTATGTTGGCATCGGTGGAGCTTCTCTTGGGGACAAAAGCCGGGCCCTTGATCTCGCACCAGCCATTGGTAAAAGGGCTCCGAGCTGGCGTACTCGATGATCACCTTCTTGTTGGGGTCGAGGCCGTTGCCGTGGCGGACGGCATTGATGATTGCTTCCTGTAGGCCCAAACGTATTTCCGCTCTCCAGGCAGGAGGGACTTTTGAGATCAAGAGATCGAGGACAGGCTGAGTGTAGAGGGTGGAGGGAAAGCTGATAACGCTCCAGGAGCAGTGGGCGGGTTTGAGGGAAAGGGCAATCACGGAGGCAGTCTTCCCTGGGGCACGGCACTCTGACCCCATTCTAGCAATCCCATCGGGGTCAACCCCAGCAGAGGTGCGGCAGGAGCTCGGCAAGGGGACTTTTGCCGTACCATCTTGAGTGGTAAGTCTCTTCGCGGTTTTATGGCGATCAAGGTTGGAAATAAGGTCAAAGTTCGCTCTGTCCAGGATCGCGGACAAGAAAACCTCAGCGCTCTGGTGGGCAAAGAGGCTGTGGTGCTGGCACGGCGTGTGGTCGATGGCAGCGGTGTCGGCTACATTCTGGAGTTTCCCGATCGCTCTCGACATTGGTTTTTCGAGAGTGAACTGGAGGTGCTCTAAGCCCCTGTCTGTGTTCTGTTGTCTAGAGGGTCGGTTGGTGGCTTCTCCTCCTCATTTGACTCGCCGTTTGCTGGCCCGCCAGATGGCCGCGCAGGTGGATGGCCTGACCGTGGAAATGGCTGCTGCTGCTCTGGAGGCTATGCTGGACAGCATTAGCCAATGCCTGGCCCAGGGGGGATCCGTGCGGCTGGCTCGCTTTGGCACGTTCTCGCTGCGCCATCGTCCCGCCCGGCAAACCTATCATCCGCGCACCAAGGCCCCTGTTCACATCCCGGCTGCCGATGTGCCTCATTTTGTTCCCAGCCCTGAGCTGGGGCGTCCAGCTGGGGTTCGGGTGTCCAAGTCTGAGTCTGCGGGATCCGTGTAGGGTAGCTGCAGAATGACCGTCCTGCTGTGGTTTCGCACCGACTTGCGCCTGCTGGATCACCAGCCGCTGACGCGGGCCTGCCAACAGGGATCCCCTTTGATCCCCTTGTATTGCTTGGATCCCCGCCAGTTTGGCCAGACTTCCTTTGTACTCCGCCCCAGAACCAGCCCTTTCCGCGGTCAGTTTTTGCTGGAGAGTTTGGCAGATCTGCGGCAGCAGTTGCGGTCGCGCGGCTCGGATTTGGTGATCCGCCAGGGACAGCCAGAACAGGTGATCCCCACCTTGGCACAGGAGTGGGGGGTCGAGGCGGTCTATGCCCATGAAGAGGTGGGCACCGAGGAGAAGGAGGTGGCGGCAGCGGTTGAGCGGGCTTTGCAGCCTCTGGGGATCCCGTTGCAGGTTGATTGGGGCCATACCCTCTATCACCCTGAGGATCTCCCCTTTTGTCTCTCG
Source organism: Synechococcus sp. R5-15 (assembly GCF_047462035.1). NCBI lineage: Bacteria > Bacillati > Cyanobacteriota > Cyanophyceae > Synechococcales > Synechococcaceae > Synechococcus > Synechococcus sp. R5-15. Next base: position 12,608 of record NZ_JANSIK010000192.1, read on the forward strand.
CAACTGCCGGAGCTGTTCACCCGCTTTCGAAAGCAAGTCGAGGGGAGCACCCCCATCCGGGATCCCTTGCCCATTCCCTCGATCCCCCCCCTGCCATCGGGTTTGGATCCCGGCCCTCTGCCCACCCTGGCCTCGCTGGGGCTATCTTCACCTGCCGGGGATCCACGGGCCCGCTTCACCTACCTTGGCGGCAGCACTGCTGCCCATGCCCGCCTGCAAACCTACCTTTGGGATCTGGATCGGCTGCGCATCTACAAAGAAACCCGCAACGGCATGTTGGATCCCGACGATAGCTCCCGGCTTTCTGCTTGGTTGGCCCTGGGCTGCATCTCCCCTCGCACCGTCTATGCCGAGGTCAAGCGTTACGAGCAGGAGCGGGTGCGCAATGAGTCCACCTACTGGCTGGTGTTTGAGCTGCTGTGGCGGGATTATTTTCGGTTTATCTTGGCCAAGCACGGCGCCAAACTGTTCCGTCCTTCTGGGATCCAAGGGATCCCCATCCCTTGGCAACAGGATTGGCCGCGCTTCCAGGCTTGGTGTCGAGGTGAGACGGGCTACCCCTTGGTGGATGCCAACATGCGGGAGCTGGCGGCTACTGGGTTTATGTCCAACCGGGGACGGCAGAATGTGGCCAGCTTTTTGACAAAAAACCTGGGCATCGACTGGCGCATGGGCGCTGAGTGGTTTGAGTCGCTGCTCATCGACTACGACGTGGCCAGCAACTACGGCAATTGGAACTACACCGCCGGCGTAGGGAACGATGCCCGCGGCTTCCGCTACTTCCACATCCCCAAACAATCTCGCGAGTACGATCCCAAAGGAGACTATCTGCGCCACTGGTTGCCGGAATTGGCCGGGATCCCGGGGGATAAAATCCACGAGCCCTATCGCCTCACTGCTGCCGAGCAGAAGCAATTTGGAGTTCGGTTGGGGGTGGACTACCCTCGCCCACTGGTGGATTTGGAGAAGTCTCTCGCGGCCAACCGACGGGTTTACGAAGCTGCCCTGACCTGCCGATAGGCGTGGCTATGTCTGTGGCTTCTCTCCCGAGAGGGGGCTGAGGGGATTTTCTGAGGCGCAGTTCCGGCCCAAGAGTGCTATTCTAGTTAAGCACTATCCTGGCTCAGTAGCTCAGCGGTAGAGCAGGGGACTCATAAGCCCTTGGTCGCGTGTTCAAATCACGCCTGAGCCATCCACGTCAAACTTTTTTCAGCTAGAAATCGCAGGAGCCCCGCACTGTACCCGTAGGGTCAGTGTCGGGAGGAATGCGGAAGTT
>NZ_JANSIK010000193.1:0-684 GCF_047462035.1 Synechococcus sp. R5-15
AGGAGTCCAGCCACCCGGTGAATAAACTCCACCCGGCATCGTGAATCGACTTGGCCAAGTGGTGATTCCGTACCAAGTTGCGCACCTGCAAGTTCTCATACGCCACGACGTCGTGAGACGCCACCACGCACCGGGCCAGCTTCACAGCCCAGTCTCTACGCTGGCGTTGGACTTTGAGATGCACCTTGCCCAGTCGCTTCCTCTGCTGGTGGTAGTTCTTGGATTGAGGCTTGGCCCCTCTCCGAAACTTCCGACTTAGCCTGCATTGCTCTCGCTTCAACCTCCTTTCGGCACGACGCAAGAATTTTGGGCACTCTACCTTGTGGCCGTGGCTGTCGGTGTAGAAGTGCGTCAAGCCCACATCCAGCCCCACCGCCTCGCCGGTGTAGCCCACCTTCTCCCGACGCTCCACGTCCAGGCAGAACTGGGCGTAGTACCCATCGGCCCTGCGTATGACCCTCACCCGGTTGATTTTCAGGGTGAGGATGTCCCGCCGTGCCTCGCCGTTGCAGTACAGGGCAAAGGTGCCCGCCTGGAAGCCGTCCGTGAAGGTGATGGACATGCCGTCAGGAGACAGCTTCCAGCCGGACAGCTTGTACTCCACCGAACGACAGTGTTTCTGGAACTTGGGATAGCCCTTCCGGGCTGCCTTCTCCTTGCAGCGGCGGTAGAAGTTGGAGATGG
>NZ_JANSIK010000194.1:0-2500 GCF_047462035.1 Synechococcus sp. R5-15
AAAAACTTTGGGTTGGATATCTTGACGGGGTGGTGGGGGTGGGGATAGGGTAGTAAAGCGCCACAAGGCCACCCAGCCCCGGCGCCCCAGAACCTTGACAAGTAACTCGTTCAGTCAACCATCGCCAAGCAGCACAGCAGGCTCCCTGAGTCGGCTGGTGGCTGCATATTCAACCCTGTCAAGTTTCCATTTTTCCAGAGACAAGCTCTTGAATTGACACGGAGAGTTTGATCCTGGCTCAGGATGAACGCTGGCGGTATGCTTAACACATGCAAGTCGCACGGACACCTTCGGGTGTTAGTGGCGGACGGGTGAGTAACACGTAGGAATCTACCCTCAGGCGGGAGATAACAGCTGGAAACGGCTGCTAATACCCCATACAGGCGGAAGCTGAAAGGAGCAATCCACCTGAGGATGAGCCTGCGTCGGATTAGCTAGTTGGTGGGGTAATGGCCTACCAAGGCGACGATCCGTAGCGGGTCTGAGAGGATGGCCCGCCACACTGGGACTGAGACACGGCCCAGACTCCTACGGGAGGCAGCAGTGGGGAATTTTCCGCAATGGGCGCAAGCCTGACGGAGCAATACCGCGTGAGGGAGGAAGGCCCTTGGGTTGTAAACCTCTTTTCTGGGGGACGAAAACTGACGGTACCCCAGGAATAAGCCTCGGCTAACTCCGTGCCAGCAGCCGCGGTAAGACGGAGGAGGCAAGCGTTATCCGGAATTATTGGGCGTAAAGGGTACGTAGGCGGCTGGTCAAGTCTGGGGTCAAAGGCCACAGCTCAACTGTGGGAAGGCCCTGGAAACTGACCGGCTAGAGTGAGGTAGGGGTTGCGGGAATTCCCGGTGTAGCGGTGAAATGCGTAGAGATCGGGAAGAACACCTGAGGCGGAAGCGCGCAACTGGGCCTCAACTGACGCTGAGGTACGAAAGCTAGGGGAGCGAATGGGATTAGATACCCCAGTAGTCCTAGCCGTAAACGATGGACACTAGACGTTGGCCGTATCGACCCGGTCAGTGTCGGAGCTAACGCGTTAAGTGTCCCGCCTGGGGAGTACGCACGCAAGTGTGAAACTCAAAGGAATTGACGGGGGCCCGCACAAGCGGTGGAGCATGTGGTTTAATTCGATGCAACGCGAAGAACCTTACCAGGGCTTGACATGCCGCGAACCCTGCGGAAACGTGGGGGTGCCTTCGGGAGCGCGGACACAGGTGGTGCATGGCTGTCGTCAGCTCGTGTCGTGAGATGTTGGGTTAAGTCCCGCAACGAGCGCAACCCTTGTTCCTAGTTGCCAGCATTGAGTTGGGCACTCTAGGGAGACTGCCGGTGACAAACCGGAGGAAGGTGAGGATGACGTCAAGTCAGCATGCCCCTTACGCTCTGGGCTACACACGTGCTACAATGGCGCGGACAAAGGGTCGCGAGCGCGCGAGCGTGAGCCAATCCCAAAAACCGCGTCTCAGTTCAGATCGCAGGCTGCAACTCGCCTGCGTGAAGGCGGAATCGCTAGTAATCGCAGATCAGCATGCTGCGGTGAATACGTTCCCGGGCCTTGTACACACCGCCCGTCACACCATGGGAGCTGGCCATGCCCGAAGTCGGAGCACCCGCCGAAGGCAGGGCTGGTGACTGGGGTGAAGTCGTAACAAGGTAGCCGTACCGGAAGGTGCGGCTGGATCACCTCCTTTTAGGGAGACCTACCTTGGGGCATCTGAGGGGAGTTAGACCACCCTCAGGCCAGCAAAGGTTATCCCAGGTCGGTCGGGGTTGAAGGGATGGTTGACTGGGGTTCTGGAGGGGAACCGAGGGGAGGGCTATTAGCTCAGGTGGTTAGAGCGCACCCCTGATAAGGGTGAGGTCCCTGGTTCGAGTCCAGGATGGCCCACTGTTTGTCCTGGAGAAGGGAGAGCTAGCAAGCTAGAAGCGAGCTGGCCAAGCTGAGGGCAAAGCCAGAGGGTGGGTGCAGTCTGGATTGGGGGTATAGCTCAGCTGGTAGAGCGCTGCCTTTGCACGGCAGAAGTCAGCGGTTCGAGTCCGCTTACCTCCACCACTTTGGTGAGGAGCGGGGAAGGGGTTCTCCAGTTGGATAGGTTGACGACCGGGCTAGGGGTTTGGGTCCGAGCACAAGCCTCCAGCCGGGTTGAGCCGGCCAGCACTTTGAAAACTGCATAGCAAGAGAGCAGCATGCTTCTGGGTTGAGCCCTCCGAGCCTTGGCTCGGGGGAAGCAGCAGCAACCTGGGGGCATGAGGCAGGTAGAACACCAATGTTACGTGAGGTGAAAAGGTCAAGTCAGTTAAGGGCGCACGGTGGATACCTAGGCACGCAGAGGCGAGGAAGGGCGTGTTACCGACGAAACGCTGCGGGGAGCTGGACAAAAGCGGTGATCCGCAGGTTCCCGAATGGGGCAACCCGGCAAGGCGCAAGCCTTGTCACCTTTGGCTGAATCCATAGGCTAAAGGGGCGAACGCGGCGAACTGAAACATCTTAGTAGCCGCAGGA
>NZ_JANSIK010000195.1:0-4714 GCF_047462035.1 Synechococcus sp. R5-15
GTCTCTTCTGAGACACAGCTGGATCCCAAGTGGCGCTTGGTGTGGGAGCTCGTCAACGGCCGTGCTCAGGCAAGAAACCTGATCTATGCCGACCTGAGCAGGGCCAATTTGAGCCAGGCTGACTTGAGCGGAGTCAAGCTTACAGGGGCGAGCTTGGTGGAGGCTGACCTGAGAGGAACTAACCTCAGCGGGGCAAATTTGAGGTGGGCAGAGTTGGGCAAAGCCAATCTGAGTCAGGCGGACTTGAGAGGCGCCAACCTCAGCCAGACCAATCTGAATAAGGCAAACCTGGAGGGAACCAACCTCTGTGGAGCCAGCCTGATCAAGGCTGAACTGGTCAGGGCCAAACTGGTGGGGGCCAAATTGGTCGGCGCCAAGCTCATTGGAGCCAACTTGAGCAAGGCCAGCTTAGTTGGCACCGACCTGAGGGAGGCTAACCTCATCGGCACCAACCTCAGCGAGGCCAAGCTGGGCAGGTCGGGTTTGAACTTGCTTGATGTCAATGCTCCCAGCCCTCTGCGCTACCTGAGCCAAACGGACTTGAGCGGGGCAGATCTGAGGAAAGCCAACCTGAGCCGGGCAGACCTTAGCCAAGTCAAGCTCATCGGAGCTAACCTAAGCCGAGCTTCCCTAAGCAGAGCCGATCTCAGCGGGGCTGACCTGAGCGCAGCTAGCCTCAACAAGGCCAAGCTAGGAGAAGCCAACCTAACCCAGACCAAGCTGGGCAGAGCCAAGTTACGTAACGCTTACCTCAGCGGTGCCGACCTCAGCGGGGCCAACCTGAGGGGGGCAGATCTGAAATTGGCCAACCTGCGACGCTCTATTCTTTCTCCAGAAACTCAGCTCGATGCCAAGTGGCATCTTGTGTGGGAACTGGTCAATGGTCGGCCCGACAACAGAAACCTGGAGGGAGCCGACTTAAGCGGAGCTAACTTGAACTGGATCGACTTGGGCGGAGTCAAGCTGGTCGGCGCCAATTTAAGCGGGGCCAACCTTATTGGAGCCAATCTCAGCGGGGCCGATCTCAGCCGAGCCAATCTCAGCGGGGCCGATCTCAGTTGGGCTGACCTGAGCTATGCCAACTTGGAAGGCTCCAACCTGGATCATGCCACTGTAGAAGGCGCAAACCTCAAAGGCGCAAGACTTGATTTCAAGTGGAAATGGATCTGGCTGTCCCTCTGGCTTAAAGGTTTGGCGAGCATCTGGTTTGACCACCGCGATGTCCCTCGCCTGCTTCCTCCTGCTACCTCGGATCCCCACCGGCATCCTCTAGCCAAGGGAAACTAATGGTTGGCTCCCTCAATTTCTTTGGTTAGGGCCACGCGGCTTTGTGCCCTAGCAAAACTTTTCAAGCCAAGAGGACTGCTCTAGGATAAAGCATGTTCTTCTGAGGAGAATCCCCACAGTGTCGCACTTCACCAGCATCAAGGTTCAGTTCAAAAATAAAGAGATCCTGAAAGGCGCTTTGGTTGCCCAAGGTCACGAGGTCTTGGAAAACACTTATGTCCGGGGGTATGGAGGGAACCGTGTCCAGGCAGATCTGGTGGTTAGGCGCAGCAACGGCTACGACATTGGCTTTCGCCAACGGGGGGACAGCCTGGAGATGATTGCCGACTTTTGGGGAACGGGAGTCAGCGCTGAGGCTTTCTTAGCGCCAATCCGCCAAGCCTATACCCGCGAGCAGCTTCTTGCGACGGCCGCGGAGAAGGGATTTACGGTAGAGTCGGAATCTGTGGATGAAAAAGGGCAGATCAGGATTGTGTTGGGGCGCTGGGCTTGAGGAGGCATTATGGCGGAATATCAACAGGTTGAATACATCATCGACAAAGATGGCAACGTGATTGAGCGCGTGCTCAATGTCAAAGGCAAGGGCTGCCTTGAACTAACTGAGGAAATAGAAAGGGCATTGGGCACAGTTCAAAAAAGGGAACTGTTGCCTGAATATGACCAGGTACCAGTCATAGAAGAAGATGTCCAGCGTCAGGTGGAGCGTCTATGAATGCCCCAAACCCCTTTCTTGATCCCCTGTCTAGTTTAACCAAAGGGATCCAAAAGACTCTGGCTAGGATTCCATTTTGGAGTCGTAACTCTGAAATGAAAAGTCATGATGCCCTGCTGCGCAATCTCATGCAGGCTGCCGGTATCTCAACCTGGCGAGAGCTTCGACAAAAGGCCAAACTGAGTCGAGGAGCCCTAAATGCCCTGAGAACTGGACAGGCCGAAAAGCTGAAGTTAGCCGATCTCAATCGAGCGGCCAGCATTTTGCAAGTACCCTTGCCGAACCTTATTCAGGATTTTAGCGGAATTGAGCTAGCATCGGAGTCTGTAGAAACGGCTCAGGAATTGCAGCGGCTGCACAAACAGCTAGAACAGCAGGAAGGGCAATTGCGCCATCAAATCCGCGCCGAACTGGTGGAAAAGCTCAAGCCTCTTTTGGTGCAATATCCTACCCTGCAGCAGGTTGTGCAGAGGCAACCGGATTACCCCGCGCAGCAAGTCTTGGCTTTGCTGACCTGTCTGGGCAACTTGTTGGAAGACTGGCAGTTGGAAACCATTGGCCAGGTGTGGCAACAGGTGGCCTATGACCCAGAAAGCCACCAGCCCGATGAAGAGGATATCCAGGCGGGAGAGCCGGTCTACGTTCGCTTTGTGGGCTATCGACTTAGGGATCAAGTTTTAGTTCGAGCCAAAGTCAGTCGCACTCTACCTTCCTTGGCAGCATGACGACGTTGGCTATTGATTTTGGCACTTCCAATACGGTGGTCTGTGCCTACCAAAACCAAAAACCCCTTGCAATCGATATACCAGGGATCACCCACCGCTACGACGGCAGCCCCCCTCTAATTCCCTCGGTTCTCTTTGTCGGCCAAAATCAGCAATTTTTGATTGGGGCACCTGCCCAGGCCAAACGGGATCCCAAGCGCCTATTCAAAGGCTTTAAGCGGGATCTCTCTCAACAATTCCAGCCGGCTCCAACCTATGTGGATGGACAGGCCTACACAGCCCAAGAGGCCACGCGGATCTTTCTGCAGCAGCTTCTTGCCAAACTCCAGGCAGAGGGCTGGCAGCCCGATAAGGTGATCTTGACCGTGCCGGTGGGAGCCTACGAGGGCTATTTGCACAACCTGCAAGAGGTGTTTGGCTCCCTAGGGATCCAACAGGTCGTGTTCCTCGACGAGTCCACCGCGGCTGCTTTGGGCTACGGGATCCAGGAGCCGGGATCCCTGATTTTGGTGATCGATTTGGGGGGCGGAACTCTCGACCTCTCTTTGGTCAAAATCTTGAAGCCAGAGCAGGGCACTGCTTACCGAGCTGAGGTCATTGCCAAAACTGACCGGGCCTATGGCTGTGGCGGCGTCGATATCGATATCTGGATTGCCGAATGGGTGCTGGAGCAGTTGGGCCGCAAGCGACAACAGGTCCCGGCCAGCAGCTTCCAGGTTCTGTGCGAGGTTGCCGAGCGGCTCAAGATCCGCCTCTCCAGCCATTCTCAGGCCAGCGAGGCCTGGCTGGATGAAGACTCCTTTGAGACCCACACTTTAACGCTTCAGCGCGAGCAACTCCAGGAGCTGTTGGAAGAGCGCGGCCTGCTGACGCGGCTGAGAGAAGCCATCGATGAGGTCATCGAGAAAGCCCACAATAAAGGGATCTCTAAACGAGATATCCACCAGGTGGTGTTGGTGGGTGGCACCAGCCTCATCCCAGGAGTGCAGCATCAGGTCATTAGCCTCTTTGGCCGCGACAAGGTCAAGTACCACAAGCCGTTTGAGGCAGTGGCCCACGGCGCTCTGGCCTTCACCCAGTTTGCCCGCCTTCAAGATCATCTCCGCCATACCTATGCCCTGCGGCTCTGGAATCCCTATTTGCAGGCGCCCGACTTTTTCCCTCTCTTTAAGAGCGGCACGGCTTATCCTGCCACGGTGGAACTGCCTCCCTTGCAGGCCAACGCCAATGGGCAAAGCCACATCAACCTGGTGGTTGGTGAGATGGCCGAGGAAGGGGCAACTGAGGTTGTTTACGATCCCGACGGTCGGATGCAGATCCGCAACAGCACCGCAGCTTCTAGCTTTCGTCCCCTTGGGATCCACAACCAGCTTTCCATTCCCCTCAAGCCGCTAGGGCGGGTGGGAGTGGATCGTTTGCAGGTCACCTTTGCCGTCGATGCCGGGCGAACTTTGCGGGTAACGGTAGTAGATTTGCAAACTCAAAAGACCCTTATGCAGCAGCAGGTGGTTGGAAGGTTAACTTGAGGTTAGGGATGGAGGTTAGGGATGGCGGAAAACTTTGATCCTGTTCTGGGTGGACAGCAACCAGCCGGATCCGATCCGGTCATGGGAGGCTTGGTGGGCATTGAGCAAGCCCTGAGCAGTCCGAATCCCAAGGTGAGAATCCAAGCAATCAAGGGTGCTCTGAGGTACGGATCCAGAGGGGTCGAGCTTGTTATCCAAGCCCTGCGAAATGATCCCAACTGGGAAGTGCAGTTTGCGGCTCGGGAGACGCTGCTGGAGCTGCTGGGATCGAAGGATCCGGTGCGGGTGCAGGTGGTAAAGTCCCATCGACTTCCCCTCCGACAGGTTGGAGATGTCCGAGCAAGGTATAAAGCGGGAGAGCGGGATTTCCGCTGGGCCAACCTGAGGGGGGCCGACCTGATTGAGGCCAACCTGATTGGGGCCAACCTGAGCTGGGCCAACCTGAGCGGGGCCGACCTGAGCAA
>NZ_JANSIK010000196.1:0-513 GCF_047462035.1 Synechococcus sp. R5-15
CTTCAGCAGTCGGCTCTACGGACTCAGAAAATACCGGGCTGCAATCGAGAAAGATACGGATTTATCCGGAACCGGCGTTGGCTAAGGTTTGGAAGCATTGGCAAGCGGCATGCCGGTACTGCTACAACCAAGCGACTGCCTATCAGCGCCAGCATGGTGCCCCAAAAACGGCCAGAAAGCTGCGGGACATCATCCTGCGCTCCGACCTGCCCCAGTGGGTGAAGGACGCCCCCTGCCACATCAAGCAGAACGCGGTCGTCGAGGCGTGGTTGGCGTTTCGCCGAAGCAAAGACGCGAGGTTTCGCAGTGTGCGGGACAGGTCACATACACTGCAGTTCAACGCCGGCAACTTTCGCAATGGAACGTGGTACCCGAAACTCACCCGAGGCTTGGCGTTCCGTGCGTCCGAGGAGATACCCAGAGAATGGGCACGCGGAACTGAGCTAATGCGGGTGAAAGACAGATGGTATGCCATCTTTCCTGAGCCCGTGAACGAGCAGTGTTCGTTAGCAA
>NZ_JANSIK010000197.1:0-1335 GCF_047462035.1 Synechococcus sp. R5-15
CCGTACTGAACATATTATACATTATTTTCAGTATAGTTGAGCTTATTATTGACTAGAGTCATGCTCTCAAAACTTCAAGGAATGCAGGGATCCCCTTAATGCTGGGCCAAGGGCAGTGAGATCTTGAAAGGGGCACGCCAAGGAGCTTATTCAAGGGTTAGCCTCGCGTAAGGCCCTCGGTTGCTCCGGAGTTAAGGGCTAGGGCCCACTGCCGCGATGGTTTCTTCCTTTTTGTTAGCCATGAAAATCGCCGCCAACATCACCCAGCTCATCGGTCGCACCCCGCTGGTGCGGTTGAATCGGATCCCTCAGTCGGAAGGGTGTCTGGCCGAGATCGTGGTGAAGTTGGAGAGCTTTAACCCTGCCGCTTCGGTGAAAGACCGCATTGCCGTCAGCATGATCGAGGCTGCCGAACAGGCCGGTTTGATCACCCCCGGCAAGACCATCTTGGTGGAGCCCACCTCTGGCAATACCGGCATTGGCCTGGCCATGGCCGCTGCTGCCAAGGGTTACCGGCTCATCATCGTCATGCCTGAGAGCATGAGCCTGGAGCGGCGACTGCTGTTGAAAGCCTACGGAGCAGAGGTGCACCTGGCCAGTAGCGCCGGCGGCATGGGGGAAGCCATCTGGAAGGCTGAAGAGATCGTCCGCCGCACTCCCAACGCTTACATGTTGGGCCAGTTCACCAATCCCGCCAACCCCCGGATCCATGCCAGAACCACCGGCCCGGAAATTTGGGAAGATACCGATGGTCAAGTGGATATCCTGGTGGCAGGGGTAGGTACCGGCGGCACCATCACGGGGGCGGGCGAGTTTTTGAAGGGGAAAAACCCGGCCATTCGACTGGTGGCCGTTGAACCCAAGGCCAGTGCCGTCTTGAGTGGTGGACGGCCCGGCTTTCATCGCATTGAAGGGATCGGAGCGGGATTCGTGCCTGATGTGCTGCGGCGCGACCTGCTGGATGAGGTGATCCCAGTGGAAGATGAAGAGAGCATGGTCTACAGCCGGCGCCTGGCCAAAGAAGAAGGGATCCTCTCCGGCATTTCCACTGGGGCTGCCTTGGCGGGAGCCATCCAGGTGGGGCGGCGACCGGAAAACGCTGGCAAGCGGATTGTAATGATCCAGCCTAGTTTTGGGGAACGCTACCTGAGCACACCTCTTTTTCGCGACTTGGAGCGGGATTCCGATTCGAGATGACGATGATGCTGAGACTGCTGCCCTACAGGTCGCCCTGGCCCAGAGGGCGAGCTAGCATGGGTGAGAGTGACGTGGCGGAACGGCAGACGCGCTAGACTTAGGATCTAGTGCCGCAAGGCGTAAGGGTTCAAGTCCCTT
>NZ_JANSIK010000198.1:0-7457 GCF_047462035.1 Synechococcus sp. R5-15
GATCCCCAAACCCCTCTTCCACATACAGCTCCAGCCGCGGCAGGTCCAGCAAGTCTGCTGCTATCACTTCTGGACAGCCGCAACTATAGCCAATAAGGATTTGAGGGGTGGCTGGAGAGATACTGAATACCGAGTTTGAAGAGGACATCTGTGTTGATTCTGGACAATGTCCTGATTCAAAGGCCTACAGCCTGCTTTCGGGAACGGACGCTATCTTACTGGCTAGCGTCTCATTGTTGTTTGAATTGACCATCAACTGCCTCCCAAACCCTCTGCGCCGCTCAACCCTCATCCCCTGCCCCTCTCCCAGAGGGAGAAGGGAGTAGCAAGGATAAGGGCAACCTAAACCAAATCCGCTGCCACCCGGTGGGCGCAGGCAAAGCCGGAGAAGGCAACGGCATTGAGCCCTTGGCCGGGGAAGGTGCTATCCCCCACGCAGTACAAGTTGGGGATGGCGGTGCGATTGAAGGGCATGCCCAGCAAGCCCCAGGGATCCCGGCTGGGGATAGGCCCATAGGTGCCGTTGCTGCGGCTCAAGAAGCGGCGGTGGGTGCGGGGGGTGCCTATCTCCTTCAGTTCAATGTGGGATCCCAGTTGGGGCCAAAGGGCCTCCAGGCGGCGGATGAGGCGGTCGGCGGCTTGCTGTTTTTGGATCTGGTACTGGCTTGGGTTCAACCCTTGCCAGGTGGACATCCAACTGGGGGTAAAGGCATGAACAATGTGGCGGCCCGGGGGAGCCAGGTCGGGATCCAACAGGGTGGGGACGGAGACGAAAAGGGTGCCCTGCTCAGCCTCCATCTGATCCCAGTCTTCCAGGAGAATGTGGTGACAATGGCATTCGCCGGCCAGGGCCTCGGCCCGCACCCCCAGGTGCAAGCTTAAAAAGCTAGGGGATTGCTGGTAGCGTTTTTGCCACTGCCGCTCCGCCCTGGGCAGGGATCCCGGCCATAGGCGCTCAAAGGTGTCCCAGCGGGTGGCATTGGAGATGATTGTGCGGGCAAAGAGCTTTTCCCCGCTGGCCAGTTCTACGCCCACCGCCCGACCTCTTTCTTCCAGGATCCGCCGCACGGGTGCTTTGTAGCGGATCTGCCCGCCATGGGCCTCTAGCCCCTGGGCCAACTTTTGGGCGATCTGCCCCACCCCCCCTTTGGGATAGTTAATACCGCCGTAGTGTCGGTCACAAAACACCATCCCGGCATTGATGATGGGCGTGCGATCCGCCGGCACCACCGACCAGCAGTAGCACTCTATATCCACAAAGCGCAGCAAATCCGGATCCCGCAGACAGCGCCGCGCTACCTGGCCCACATTCACCGGCAAATAGCGCGCCAAGGTCAGGCAGCCGAGGGGATTGCTCACAAAAGAACGAAATAGATAGCCCCACTCCTCCAACGAGAGCAGCTCCATGGCGTTGAGGCTGTTGAAGATGGGCCACAGGCTATCGTAGAACCGGCGAATGCCGGCGGCTTCCCGGGGAAAGTAGCCGGATAGCTCCTGCAAAAACTGCTCGTAATCCCGGTGTACTCGGGGATTCAGCCCCTTGGGCAGGTGGTAGGCAATCTGCACCGGATCGGGGATAGAGTCTATGGACTGGCCCACCGCTGCCAAAGCCCGTGTCAGCAAGTTAGTGGTGCCTTGGGTGCCCAATCCAAAGATCATGGAAGCGCCCACGTCGAAGCGGTAGCTCCCCTTGCCTAAGGGATCCGGACGCTCAAAATAGCCGGCACTGCCCCCTGGAATGAGGTATTTTTCCAGCACCAGCACACGGTATCCTTTGGCAGCCAACTGGCTGGCCGCGACCAATCCCCCGATCCCAGCACCGATGACGATGGCATCCCAAGCAGGGGAAGGGGTGTACAGAGCCTGCAAGAGGGTCTGAGAAGGCAAAGTTGAGGTCAAGGGATCCCTCTGGAAACTCAAACGCAAGATCAGTATCTTTACCGTACCAGAGGTTCTAGGGTTTCCCCATGAGTTGAGCTCCCCTGGGAATGAGTTTGCCCAGATCTGCAAGATCCCCAAATAGAGATTGTGGCGCGGGCTACGGAACCGAATTCACGAATTTGCTATACAGAATCCGGCCACACGACACAGATGGTTTTGCCATGTTGGTGACCCAGCATCCTGTCTTTCGGCGCTTTTGGTACCCGGTGATGCCCCTCAGCCGATTGGAGCAGGGATCCCCGCAACCTTTTGAGCTGCTGGGAGAGAGGATCGTCCTTTGGCTGGACAAAGCCGGACAGCCCCAGGCAGCCGCAGACCGCTGCTGTCATCGATCGGCTCAATTGTCCAAGGGGATCGTTAGCAACGGCCACCTTCGCTGCCCCTACCATGGCTGGGAGTTTGATGGCACGGGAGCCTGTGTCAAGGTGCCGCAACTGCCGGATCAGGCCCGCATCCCAGAGAGCTACCGCATTCCCGCCTATCTCTGCCAGGCCCGCTATGGCTATGCTTGGGTGTGCTTGCATCCCCAGCCTCTACGGGGGATCCCGGTCATCCCAGAAGCCGAGGATCCCAGTTACCGGCTCATCCACGAGTTCTACGAACGCTGGGAATGTGCCAGCTTGCGCATCTGCGAGAACGAGTTCGATGCCGCCCACATCAGCTTTGTACACCAGAACACCTTTGGCAGTATGGAAGACTTGGTACCCAGCCACTTCGAGGTCGAGGAGCTGGACTACGGGATCCGCACCCGCACAGTGCTCGGTGTAGCCAACCCAGAGCTGCAACAAAAAAACCTGGGCATTGCTGCCGCCAAAACCGAGCGCACCACCACTTCAACCTGGCATTTGCCCTTCACCAACCACCTTCACATCCGCTACCCCAATGGCCGCAGCCATGTCATCGTCAACATCCCCACCCCCATCAACGACCGAGCCTCCCAAGTGGTGCAGTTTTGTTTGCGCAACGACACCGAAGCCGATACCCCAGCCGCCGAGGTTATTCGCTTCGACCGGGCTGTAACTCTGGAAGATAAAGCCATTTTGGAGACCACGGATCCCGACGTTCCTCTCACCCTCAGCACCGAACAGCACATGCTCACCGATAAGCCCGGGATCCTGATGCGCAAGCAATTGGCGGCTCTGCTTAAAGCCCACAGCAGCTCCTCAAACCAGATTTTCTAGGCTGCGGGTGCCAGCGTAGCGGCTGTAGGCGTAGATCAACCCCAGGGTGAGGCCGGTAACCAAAAAGCTGAGGGCCGCCCCGAAGGGATAGTCCAGGCTGGAGCCAAACTGCAACTGAATCACATTCCCGATCAACAGCGTTTTGCTGCCCCCCAACAGATCCGGCACTACGAACATGCCGAAAGCCGGGATCCCCACCAGAATGAGGCCCGCCGCCAGTCCAGGCAAGGTCTGGGGCAGAAGCACCCACCAAAAGACCTGCCAACCCTTGGCATAGAGATCCTGTGCCGCTTCCGCCAGCCGCCAATCGATGCGCTCCACCGCCGTGTACAGGGGCAAGACCATGTAGGGCAAAAACGTGTAGACCATGCCCAGATAAACCGCCAGCCAACTGGGATACAGAGCCGTTTGCGGTGGGATCCAGCCCAGCCAGGCCGCCAAGCGAGCCGGCCACCCTTCCGGGGCCAGCACCACCATCCAGGCGTAGGTGCGGATCACCAGGTTCGTCCAAAAGGGCACCACCACCAAGGTGAGCAACAGATCCCGTTGTCGGGGTGGGTGGGCGGCAATGAAGAAAGCCAATGGGTAGGCCAGCAGCACGCAAAAAAAGGTGGTCACCCCCGCCACCAGCAGGCTGCGGCCCAAGATCTGCCAGTAGATGGGCGTCCATCCCAAGGGGCCAAAGCCGAGAATGCGCAGATAGTTCTCCAGGGTCAGGGGCAGTTGAATCTGGCCAAACTCCCCGCGGCTGAGAAAGCTGCACACCAACAGCAACAGCCCCGGCAGCACCAGAAAAAACATCACCCACAGCACCCCTGGCCCAGCAAAAATTAGGCTGCGCCCCAACTCCTGCCAAGGGGTGAGCAGCTCCCCAAATCGCACCTGGGCTTGGCCAGGGATCCACTTGCCCACAGGAGATGGCAGCTTCAACATCCAGTCTCCTCCTGACGGGGATCCGGTCGCAAACGGATTAGGCTTTTCGGGGGTAGGTGGGCCACCAGCGCTGCGCCGATCTCAAACCCTGCATCCTCAATATCGGTGTTGAGGGCCGTGGCCTTGAGCTGCTGACCTTGGTTTGTCCGCAACAGGTATTGGTTCTCAGCCCCAGTGTAGATGAGGTTTTCCACCCGCACTGGCACCTGGTTGGGCAGCAGATCCCAGCCGCTGCGAGAGAGCTGGATCTTTTCCGGGCGAATAGCCAATTGCACCGGTTCCGAGCTGGCCGGGATCCCCAAGACCTTCAGCTTTCCCAAGGGCGTATCCACACAGTCCGTCCCACAGGCGATCCCCTCGATCAGGTTGCTGGCCCCTAAAAAGTCGGCTACGAAGGCCGTCGCCGGGCGCTCGTACACCTCATCGATAAGGCCCACTTGCTCAATGCGCCCCGCCCGCATCACCGCCACCCGGTCGCTGGTCACCAAAGCCTCTTCTTGGTCGTGGGTAACGAAAATAAAGGTCATGCCCAGGCGGCGCTGCAACTCGCACAACTGCACTTGAAGCTGCTTGCGCAACTTGGCATCCAAGGCCGACAGCGGCTCATCCAACAAGAGCACCTCCGGCTCATTCACCAAAGCCCGAGCTAAGGCCACCCGCTGCTGCTGTCCTCCCGACAGCTCATGGGGCTTCCGCTTGGCCAGAGCTGCAATCTCCACCAATTCCATAGCAGCCGCTACCCGCTTGCGCAGAGCTTCTCCCCGCACACCCCGCATGCGCAGGCCGAAGGCGATGTTGTCCTCCACCGTCATAAAAGGGAAAAGGGCATAGCTCTGGAACACGGTGTTGACATTGCGCTTGTGGGCGGGCAAGTGGCCCACCGGGCGACCTCGAATCACCACTTCCCCAGCATCGGCCATCTCCAGGCCGGCCAGGATGCGCAGCAGGGTGGTCTTGCCACAGCCGGAAGGGCCCAGCAGGCCGAAAAACTCCCCCCGCCGGATGTTCAGCTCAATGCCATTGAGGGCCACAAAATCGCCAAAACGCTTGTAGAGGCCCGCCACTTCTACATCCCAGTCGGGATCCCGGACGGTGGAAGTACTGGAGATGACACTCGCGATCACAGTTGACAGCGCTGATAAAACCATCTAACCCAGTATGCAAGTCTCCGAGAAAATTGCAGTTGTCCTCCACACCCGAGGCACAAGTTCCAGGCCAAGCCCTGCAACCGGGGATCCCTGGCCGTAGCCTTTCCAGATGGGAAACGTTGGGAACAAAGGACTCCGTCTCGCTATCGCGAACGGCCCCATAATAGGGTATGCATGGGTTGCTGCCAAAACAGATCCTGCCCCGCCCTACCTTGATCTAATCGGATCTAATCGCGTCAGCGAGGCGGAGTCCTTACTGCTCCCATTACTGCTCCCAATAAGTATCGGCGATGGGATCCGCAGGTGTCGCGGGCTCCTGCATTGGCCAGACCCAATCCGTGAGGTCTTGAGAGGGGATCCCTTCCGGTAGCAGCCCATGGCAGCGGGAGCGAAACAGACAACTGTTGCAGCGCTCAGTGTGGGGGGTCATGGGAAAGTCTTGCGCCTCCAGTTGCCGCAGGTGGTTCAGAGTGGCTCTTAGGTGGGCCAGGTCTTGCTCATAGGCGGCGGCGCTGTAATACCGGTGGAAGGGCTGCTGCGGATGTTGCACATACCAAAAGGTCAGTTGCACCTGCTCCGGCTCAAAAGGGCCTTCCAGGGGCAGCTGCTGGGCCACCTCGCAGAGCAGCAGAGGGTAAAGGCGCACCTGCCAGTCTTGGGCCAACTGTTCATCGCGAGGACGTTGACGCTCAGTTTTCCAGTCCAGGATGTGCAGGGATCCGGGGATAATCACCAGCCGATCCAAACGGGCTATCAACTTAAAGCCCTCAATCCGTTGCCACAGGGGCAACTCCGCCAACACCCGTCCCTGAGGATGGGCATGGGGACTGGCCAAAAACACCTGCCACCCCTGCTGCACCACTTCATCCAGGGCAGACAAACGCGGCTCCACCTGCCGCCCGCGGCTGTGCCACTCCACCAAACGGTGAAACTGCCGTCCGCGCCTCTGCTCCAGCTCGTGCTCAAAAACACTGGCAGCGGGCCAGATCAACCGCTCCAGGTACACATAGCGAAACAGGCGGGGGCAATGGTCCAGCAGGGCCAGCGAAGAGGCGGAGAGGTTGACCTGCTCAAGACTCAACCTCTCCAGAGAAGGGGCAGCAGGGATCCCAGACAAAGTGCTCCGCACCGCTGTCGCGAAGGGGAAGAGCTGGCAAGAGGGGGCTAAGTTCCACTGCTCTCAGGATACCCCCACCGCCACCAGGGGTCGCCCAGCGGAGGAGCTCATTTCCAACCTGCTCCAAATTTCCATCCTGCTGCTCCGCAACGCTTGCGCAGAAGGGCGTGGGCGGGATCTGGACTGCAACCGCCCGCTGGAGCTGGGATCCCTGTCGGGATGGCTAGACCCGGAACCGTCTGTGGTTGCGCTAGGTTCCCACCGGACTTGCCCAGACCCAGATGGCGACCATCCCATCCCAAAGCAACAGAAGCAGAGCAAAACATCCTAGGAGCCCGTACATCCAAGGCTGAACGTAGGGGCGCAGCTCGCCAATCTCCAGTTGAGCGTGCCGTCGAATCTCAGCCAACAGCTGCTTGAACCTGGTCACCCGCATCGGCAAAAGTACGCGATCCCCCCCTCGGCTGACCAAGTAATACACCATACCACCCTGGCTGGTGGAGCGGGGCTCAATGCGCTCGATATCGGCCCACCGGATCTGCCACTCCTGCCGCACAAAAGGCGGCACCCAACTGGGGTAGGTGGCCTGCATGCCCTCTTCGTCCAACTGAATCTGCTGGCTCAGGGATCCCAGGACTACCCCCCATCCCAGCAGCAGAGCAATCCAAAGGGATCCCAGCTCAAGAGGTGTTGCCTGTTGCCGAGCCAGCAGGATGGGTAGGGGCAGAACCAGTCCCCAGTACAGAGCCTGCACAGCGCAGCGAATTAAGGGAGAGATGGGGAAGGTCATCGTCGGCAAGATGAGGCTGGCTTTATCAAACTTAAGATAGCGCTAGATAGCGCTTAAAAAGGCACCTCCTCCTCCAAGGACTCCGTCCCGCTGAGGCGAACGGCAAGCTGAGAAGACTGCTCACGCCGGTAGGACGGATTCCTTACTGCATTGGGAAAGTCTACGGGATGAGGACTCCGCCCCGCTGACGCGGACGGCTCTGCTCCTGTTGGCGAGCCGTAGGTCTCACCGGAGAGCAGGTCAGGGGATCCCTCGGCTTCTATAGCCTCTATTGAGGAGAGCTGATACATTTACGCTGAACACTGCTGAACATCACTGTTCAACTATGCAGCGATAGCATTCTGTTT
>NZ_JANSIK010000199.1:0-22278 GCF_047462035.1 Synechococcus sp. R5-15
ACAAACAGAATGCTATCGCTGCATAGTTGAACAGTGATGTTCAGCAATGTTCAGCGTAAATGTATCAGACAGAGCAAATCAGGGCACTGAAGGTCTCACTCTGGCAAACGAGCAAAGCTGACCCCTCGGTAGTAGTAGGCCAAAATTTGGCGGTAAGTCCAGCCTCGGCGGGCCAATTCTTGGGCGCCCCACTGGCTCATGCCAATGCCATGCCCAAACTTGGGATAGGGGCTGACATCCGGTAAGCTCATCAAATAAGGGATCCCACTCACCCCGACGGTTTGGCCGCCGCTGCTGGCGCTGTACATGGCATTGACAAACTGACCCCCATACACCATGACCACACCACGGGTGGCTTGTGTTGCTTCCAGGGCGGCTGCCGACCGCTGGGAAAGCCCTCGGTACACCTGGGAGCGAGTATCGCTAAACACATCAAACCAACCGCGGGAATTGCGATGGTAAAGAACGTAGCTGCGGGCTGCCACCGCTTGCGCCTTCAGGGCTTCTGGGAAGAACCGGGATCCCATTTCTGCATCCACCACACTGGCCACATAGTCTTCTAGATCCACGTAGTTGATGGCCATCACCATGTTGTAGCCAGTCAAGAGCACCTTGCCGGAGTACCAGCGGCCATTCACTGCCACCAGGCCACCCTCCTGAGGTTCGATGAACAGCACCGGGTCAACCACCCCATGCAGACGCACCCCTTGAGGGCTGGGCTGAGCCAAAAACCCTTGCATAGGGGGCAGATCTGCCAGCACCTCTCCCCGACCGTTGATCAGGTGGGCAGGGAGAGAAACTCCCACCACCAGAGGGGCAGTGGTATCGGCCAATTGCACTCGCACTGTCACCCCCCAGACAGACTCCACCCATCCCCAGAAGGCACTGACCACCAGGGATCCCATCAGGGCCAGCCAATGCCGCGCTTCCATAGCCCGTGCCCAGAGTTGCTTTTTGTACACCAACTCCAACTTAGGATAGGGCGAGTTTCCAGAAATGGGCCGGTTTGTCTGTAGAAACTGCAGAGGGCTTGAGTCTCAATTCAGGTGTGGATCAGGTGTGGAGCAGGGGGGATCTGATAGAGATATGAGACTATCTATGAACGGGATCCCGTCTCCGGGGGAGCGGGCTGACCCGGTGGCTCCAGGAGGTCGGGTTGCGGCTGTCCTCCAGACAACCCGAAAGGCTGTCCGGCCCCAGGCCCAAGGCAAAGCGCAGCGAGTCCCCCGGTCGCCCATTGGAGAAGAAGAGAAAAGAACCCAAGGAAGCCAAGGAAAGAAGAGCCGCATAGCCAAACATGGCTCGATAGCCGGATCCCGCTGCTAAGGTGCCCAAAAGGGGCCCCGCCAGGCCAATGCCCAAATCAAACCCGCACATCACCAAGCTAAACAGGCGACCCCGCTCCGCCGGCTCCGAGCGATCGGCCACGAGGGCAGAGATGAGAGGGATCAAAGTCCCAAAACCGCAGCCTACCGCGACCCCAGCAGCCAGAAAAGCGCCGGTGCTGTTGGCAACAATCAGGATCCCCATTGCCAAGGCATAGGTGGCCAAGCTGAGGGAGATAAATGGCCCCCGCCCATAGCGATCGGAAGCGCGACCGGTGAGCAGGCGCACTCCAAAGCTGGCAAAGGCCACTGCCGTATAAAAAAGACCTGGATTCAGGGGAGCTCCGGCTTCTTGGATTAACAAGGCCACAAAGGTGGTCTGGGTGCCGAAGGCCAACCCCACCAAAAACATCACCCAAGCGAGGGAGCGCACCTTCGGGCTGCCCAGAAAGCTCCAGAAGGCCCCATCCATCGGCAGGGATCCCCAATGCCCACGTCGTTGTTCTCGAACCGATTGGGTGCAGAGAAAGCCCACCAACCCCAGCAGAGCAGAGAAGAGAAACGAAGGGCCATAGCCGGCAAACTCCTGCAAAAAGCCGCCCAAAGCAGGGCCAATGGCTGCGCCGATCGGATTGACCAAACTCATGTAGCCCAGGATCTCACCCCGTTTTTCTTCTGGGGCAAAATCCACCACCAAAGTCACATAGGCCGTGGCAAAAGCGGCGATGCTAACCCCATGAAAGGCTCGCACCAGCGCTACCCATGGGATCCAATCGGAGAGCCAGTATCCTATGGGGGCCATCCCCACCACCCCCATGCCGATAAGCAGCACGATCTGCCGGCTGTGGCCATCCGCCAGGCGACCCAACGCAGGGCGAAAGGCCAGCAACCCAATCGAAAAGGCCCCCATTACCCAGCCCACTTGCTGGCTGGTGCCACCGGCATCTCTGACGTAGAGAGGCAACGTGGGCAGCAGCGAGGATAAACTGGCCCAAAAGAGCAGCCCAGCCACAAACAAAATGCCCAAGTTGCGCCGCTGTGCCGGCTGCAGCTGCCCGAATACCCTCACGCCAACTCCTTATGCAAAATGGAACTCAAAGCGTTCTCCCAGAACCGCGCCCTAGGATAAGCCCACCTTCGCCGGATCCCTCAGCCCGAAATATTTAGGTGCTAACCTTTCTGATTGTAACCGTATGGTCTGGGGCTGGGAACCGGCCCTGCTCGCCTTTGCAGGCGCCTCCAGTCTGGGATAACAGCTAACCTCAAGTTACCTAGAGATGCGCTTTTTGGACTCCGACCCATGCCTGAACGATCGGATCCCCTCACTCGCAGCTTGATTGCCCTGATCCGGGGTTACCAGGTGGGTATTTCTCCTTGGCTGCCGCCTGCTTGTCGCTACTACCCCACCTGCTCCCAGTACACCTTGGAAGCGGTGCGGCGCTACGGTGCCCTACGTGGGGGTTGGCTGGGGCTCCGTCGCCTCTGTCGCTGTCATCCCTGGCACCCAGGGGGCTACGATCCAGTTCCCGATTTGCCGGGATCCGCGCCGACCCAGAAACCATTCCGCTAGCCGGACTCAGGAGACATTTAGGTCGATTGTGGGTAGCAGGCCACAACCTCGATTTCTACTCGGGCATTGAGGGGCAGGCGGGCCACCTGTACGCAAGAGCGAGCCGGAGCCGGATCGGTGGCAAAAAACTCTCGATAAACCTCGTTCATGGCCGCAAAATCCTCCATATCGGCCAGGAAAACCGTTGTCTTCACCACCTGGGAGAGAGTGGTGCCCCCCGCTTCCAGCACTGCCTGCACGTTCAGCAACGCCTGCCGAGTTTGAGAAACAATGTCCTCCCCCACCAGTTTGCCGGTTTTGGGATCCAGGCCCACCTGTCCGGCGGTGAACAGAAACGGCCCCAGAGCAGTAACGCCCTGGCTGTAAGGGCCGACAGGAGCGGGGGCAGCCTCAGTTTGCACAGCACAAGGGCCTGGCCCGATTTGGCCCTGCTGGTGGCCGATCTCTGGCTTGGCCGGCTTCGTCTGCTCCATAGAGGTTTGCCCAACTCTGTCGCTACGCTACCACAGGTGGATTGCCGAAGAGCGGGGCTGAGAATGCCAAGATGAATTTCAAGATGAATTTGTTGATAGGGAGAGGGATCCATGCCTTTGATCAAGCTGCAAACGTCTGTGCAACCAGAAATCGCCGCAGTAGAGGAACTGCTTAAGGTGCTGTCTGCTGCTCTATCGGAACAGTTGGGCAAGTCGGAAGCCTACGTGATGACCGCCTTTGAGGGTGGGATCCCGATGACCTTTGCTGGCAGTGGGGATCCCTGTTGTTACCTAGAAATCAAGAGTATCGGGCAATTTTCCGCCCAACAAACCCGAGCCATGAGCGAGTTTTTTTGCGGCACCATCGAGGCCCGATTGGGGATCCCCAAGAAGAGGATTTACATTGAGTTCAGCGATGCCAAAGGCTATCTTTGGGGATGGAACGGCACGACTTTCGGGTAAAGATACTTCCCCCACTCCAAGAGCTGTCTACTCTGGCTTGCCCTAGCTCGCCTCACAAGAACTTTGTAGGAGTTTAGCCAATGGAAGAGCTACCTCAACTCAACACAAATCCCCAAAAGCAGCGGATTTTGCTTAAGCTTGCTACCGGCTTGGGCTTGGCCATTTTTATCTTTTGGGCAGCCCATCGATTGGGATTTTTTGGAGTTATTCAAGACTGGCTCGCCGAAGCTCTGGCTTGGATTGAAAGCTTGGGGTTGCTGGGGCCAATCCTCTTCATTGCCATTTACATTGTAGCGACGGTGCTGCTTCTACCAGCCTCGGTGCTGACCTTGGGGGCAGGGGCCGTGTTCGGGTTGCTGGCCGGAACTGTGTACGTGCTGATCGGGGCAACCATTGGAGCCAACTTGGCTTTTTTAATCGGGCGCTACTTGGCGCGGGAACAGGTGGTGAAATGGATTGAGGGAAACGCCAAGTTTGCGGCCATCGATCGAGCGTTGGGACGTGAGGGATGGAAAATAGTCGGCCTGATTCGGCTGTCGCCTGCGTTTCCCTTCAATGTGCTCAACTACGCCCTGGGGCTGACCCAAATTTCTTTTCTGGATAACTTGCTGGGCACCGCTGGAATCGTGCCGGGCACTTTTATGTATGTGTACATCGGCTCGTTGGCGGGATCCCTGGCCGACATGGAAGGCGCGGAGTTGGATCCTCAGGCTCAAACCGCCCAATGGGTCGTTCGCCTCGTGGGGCTCATCGCCACCATAGCCGCTACCGTCTACGTCACTCGCATTGCCCGCAAAGCCCTACAAGAAGCGGTGGAGCCTGCCTAGGGAATTGCATTTTAAACAAGAATGAAATCTGTTGCATTGCTTCCCAACTCCTCTCTCTCTGGGAGAAGGACTGGAGGTGGTCGCGGAAGCGGCGCGGAGCGTTTGGGCAGCAGTAGGAGTGTCTCAATCCAGTTTGAAATGACTATAAGTTGGCTCGGCGAGCTAGTGTGTAGAAAGCACCGGGTTGAGAACGCTCACCGTTGGGCAGAGGCTTAGCCGACAGCTTGACAGAGGGTTTCCTGCCTCTCTCGGTCTTGTTCGGCCAGCTCCTGGATGGCCTTTTGGTACACCTGGGCAGGTGTGGATCCCTGGTTGACTTGCTTCAGCCAGCGTTGGGCCTCATTGCCCTGGTGGAGCAGAGTTTGCAAGGGAGCTAGAAAACAGCCCAAGCCTTGAGGTTGGCCAATACGCCAAGCTTCGGTCAGCAGCTCTTCGATCCACTCTTGGGCCGCCCGTTCCCGGCCTGTCCGCCAATCGACCAAATGAGATTGCAGCGATTCTCGAGCAGCAGCCTGCTCGTTGGCTTCGCAAAGGCTCTCCAGCTCTGTTGGGGTAAAGGGCCCCCGCAAGGGATCCAGCGCTTCCGGCTGGGCCAGCAACTGCCAGAGACGGGCTTCCACCAAGGCGGTAATCGCCAGAACCATTACCGGATCCCCCACCAGATCGCAAATGCGCAGCTCCACGCGGTTGAGGTGGTAGGGCCGCTCCGGGCCGTTGGGTCGCACCGAGGCCCACAGGTGGCGCACATTCTGCATTGTGCCCAAGGCTAGCTGCTCCTGGATCCAGGCAATGTAGTGGGCGTGATCCCGGAAGAAGGGCACCTGAGCCGGCGTTTTGGGGAACACCTGCCAACGGCTGGAGTGGGATCCCGTCACCCGTCCGTCCAGAAAAGGAGAGGAAGCGCTCAGAGCTAGGTAGAGAGATGCTTCCGCTCGCAGCAGGCGACAGGCCCGGAAGATGGCCTCGGTACCTGGCAGGCCAACATTGATGTGAATGCTAGCAGTTACCACCCGCGTGCCATAGGTGCGCTCGATGTAGTCGTGGTAGGGGTTGCCGGGATCCGACCGCTCGAAGTGGTCGCTGCCGCCCAAAGCTAGCGTGCTCCCTGGCAGAAGGGTGTAAGGGCCAAGACGGCGCAAAAATTGCCGCAACTGTAGGCGAGGCCGCAACAAGGCACAGAGCAGGTCTTCGTAGCGGCGGAGAGGGGGGGTGATGTACTCCACATTGCGCCGATCCGGCTCCCGCACAAACCCCGGCAAAGCTTGGCAAATGCGATCCGATAGACCCACCACTTCCCCGGCGGCGGTGCCGGTGTACATTTCCACCTCAAAGCCCTTGGTCAACAGCACAGGCCAGCCTCCAGCCGCAGCCTCACCAGTCTAACCTTTCCTTTCTCCCCTCATTGTCCTAGGTTTTGGCAGGGAATTGGCCGGTGGTGGGGAAGTTTCTCGACCTGTTCTAGAGCCGTTTTATAATATTTACACTCTCACTCTTAGAGGGTGTCAATTGAACCAAGCGGTATCTCAAAAGTCCTAGACTTTGGCAAGGAATCCACAGGGCCTTAGGGTGGAGATCAAAAAGGAACCACGACCTCTGGCAGGTGAACCTTGCCGATGATTACCAAGATGATTACCAAGAAGAAATCGAAGTGACATCTCCGTCTTTAAAGATTCAGCGATGAGCTTTCCTCTCAGTCATCTGTTGCAGCGAGGTCGGCAGCATCTTGCCCCTTTTTTAGGGCAAATCTTGTTGCCCAGCTTGGCCTTGACGGTGCTGCAGATCTTCATGATCCCGTTCTGGAGTGAGGAGAGCGACTATGCTTCTGCCTTCACAGCCCTGAGTCAGCGGGATAGCTATTGGTATCTCAGCATTGTGCGGCGGGGGTACCAGTTTGTGGGTTTCGACAAGATTGCCTACGAGCAGAGCAACGTAGCTTTTTTCCCCGGCTATCCCCTGGCAGTGGCCGCAATCAGTCACCTTGTGGGAGTTGACCCTGAACTGGGGCTCTACCTCACCGCCCAGCTCTTTTGCTGGCTGATGTGGGTTTACCTTTTCCTGCTTTACCGCAGGTGGCAAATTCCCCCCCTCTGGCAAATTTTGGCCAGTTTGCTCATCTTCTTTTATCCCACCAGCTTTTACCTGGTCGTGGGCTACAGCGAATCTTTGTTTATGGCCAGCCTACTGGGTTTTCTCTACTGGTCAATTCACGGGGGCCGTCCCCTGCTGATGCTCCTGGCTGGGATCCACGGCTTGGTGATGAGTGCTACTCGGATTGTCGGCTTGCCGGTGGCGCTGCTCCCTTTTTTGAATCTCCTGAAAGCGGGGGAGAGAACCCAAGCCCGCCGTTGGTTTTGGACGAGTATGGCAGCGAGCTTGGCTCTGTTGGGTGGCCTGGGCTTTTTTCTCTACTGTCAGCTCCGCTTCGGACGCTGGGATCTCTACCTGGAAATGCAGCGTTACTTTACCGGCGTGAAAGCCAATTATCAAGCTATTTTCCAAGCTCGCACATATGTCCTTTCCGCCGAACGCTGGCAAAGCTTACTCTCTCTTTCTGCACCGATGAAAGACCCTGGGCTGTGGGCTGACGCTCTTAGCCAACTGTTTGTGTCTGCCACCCTGGGATCCCTGCTTGTTACAGGTTTAATGGATGCGGCAGGAGTTATGGCAGGTAGAAGCCAGTGTTGGCGGGAGCGGCTGGGATTTCATCTGGCTGCTTGGGCCATGTTTTACATTGCCCTGACGGGTACGAGCCCCTTGGGCCAGCGAAGCATGAGCCGCTATTGTCTGCCGGTTCACATCCTGCAGGTGTTGGCGTTGGTACATTGGGCCAAACACACCGATTTCAGCTTCATCCCCCAAAGGGTGCTTGGCTATCTTGGCACTATCCTGAAGCTGGGCTACGGGCTTCTAGCTTTGATCTTCCTCGCCCTCAACCAAATCCTCACCTGGCGCTACGTCCACCATCTCTGGGTGGCTTGACTCCGCTTTCCTGAAGATAGGATGTGAGGGATCCCAACTTCTCACCGGCTGAGAGCTGTGGCCTTCTCTTCTCCCCGCAAGTCTCCCCGTCAAAACTCAGCCCCGCGTGTCGCTCAGACCCTTGAGCCCGCCAAAATTTACCCCTGCCCGTGCTGCCATCAAGGTCAGTTGCGCCTGATCACCCTAACCGAAGCCTTTGGGTGTAGCCGTTGCCAGCATATTTTTGCCATTACCCCCGACCGCCTGTACATCGAGCAACTGGCCGTTTCTTATCCCTATCGCAAAATGTGGTTCTGGAACGGCTACCAATGGGTGTTGCGGCGGGAAAACACCCTACAGGGATCCGCGCTCTTGGGCCTCACCCTCAGCTTGGGCATTGTCTTGGCGGTTGGGTTCATCGGCGCAGTGCTCTTCCCAAACCAAACCCAGTTGCTCAGTTGGTTCATGATTCTCGGCTTGTTGCTAACGCTGCTGATGGTAACGGCGATCCTGCTGCTGCGGCGGCCCTGAGGTGAGTGAGATTTTCTCCAGCGACTGGTCTCCAGAATTGGCAGCCCCAGCACTTGTGGATCCAACCATTTCTTGTTAGCAGTGGTCTGGAGAACGCAGCGGGTCTGTCTCTAATGGGCTAGGCGGGAGAAGTTCAAGTGACAGATTTCGGTTCAGACTTTGACTTAGGTACCACTCTGCGACAGGTACGCCGCTTACTACCGCAGATGCAGCGGTTGAGCAGCCAAACCAAGCGCCAGGCCCTGCTGGCTCTCTCGCGGTGTTTGTTGGAGCGCTCCGATCTGCTCCTGGAAGCCAATACCCTCGACCTGGAAAGTTGCCGCGAGCAAACCGTACCGGAGTGGATCCTCAACGGCCTGAAGCTCACCCCCGAGCGTCTACAGCGATCCGCCCAGTTGCTGACTCTCCTGGCCCAGCAGCCGGATCCCATTGGCAAGCTGGAGAAAGGGCACCGCCAGGAGAATGGCCTGTTTATTGGCCGCTACCGCGTCCCGTTGGGGTTGATTGCTCTGGTCTACGAAATCTACCCCGAGTTTGCCTTAAATGGCATTGGCATGTGCCTAAAAACAGGAAATGGCGTGATTTTGGCCAGCAGCGGTCCCATCCAGAAAACCCACCAGGCCATGGTCAACCTCTTGGCAGAGACGGCTTACGAGCACGGGATCCCGGAAGGAGCCATTCAAACCTTGCCCGCCCAAGACCGAACCGCAGATCCCCAAGTAGATTCCCCACTATTGCCGTTGTTACAGCAAACCCGCTACCTAGACCTGGTGATTCCCTGCGGTCGCCCCGGCTGGGTGGAGTTCCTGTTGCAGGCCAGCAAAGTGCCGACTCTGGCTACCCATTTGGGCTACGGCCACATCTATCTGGATCGCACCGCCCCTTGGCCTTTGGTCAAGTCGGTTTTGTTGGATCCCCTCGCCCAGTATGGCTCAGAAGGGATCCCCATCTATCAGCCTCTCACCCTTTGGCTGCTGATCCACACCGATTGGGCCGCCAACCATCTGACCGCCTTGGTGGAGGACTTGCTGGGTCACGGGATCGATATCCAGGCAGCCGCCTCCATTCTGGAACAGTTCCCGCAGCTCCAGCCGCTTGGGCAAGGCTTTGACTCGACGGAACGACCTCATCTGCGCCTGCAGCCCATTGCCGACCTGACGGAGGCGATCGCCTGGATTAACAAAAATGGTTGCCGTCAATCGGAGACGATCCTCACCGATAGCCAATCGGCGGCCCAGCGCTTTCTCCAGGAAGTAGATGCCGCCCTGATCCACATCAACACTTCCCCCCTCTCGGCAGGCCGGGGAGCTGGGATCCCCACGTTGGGAGCGTTTCGCGACCTGTCTTTGGGCATTTCTACCCAGCGGCTGCACGTGCGCGGGCCCATCGACGTGGAAGCCCTGACAACGGTGAAGGTGGTGGCTCAGGGCGATCTGTAGAGCCGGGCAGCAACCCAACTGATGCGCCAAGGTTGGCCGGTCTGCCCAAGATCCAAGAGCTGGGATGAGGCTGGAGAATGAGAATGTAGATCGCCATCAGCTCAACATCCAACTGAGCCCAAAGGGAGGACTTTTTTGGGGATCGACCTTCGCAGTTACGTGTTTTTGGATCGGCTGCAACCCCAGTATGCTGCTTATCTGGGCACAGTAGCCTACGGCTTTTTGCCCCTGCCTGGGGACACTTCTTTGTGGGTCGAGATTTCCCCCGGCATCGAGATCAACCGCGTTATGGATATTGCCCTGAAGGCCACCTCGGTGAGGCCGGGGCTGCAGGTGGTGGAACGCCTCTACGGCCTTCTGGAAGTACACTCCAGCAACCAAGGGGATACCCGCACCGCCGGACGGGCGATTCTGGCTGCCTTAGGGGTGAGTGAACAGGAGCGCCTCAAGCCCCGCATCATCTCCAGCCAGATCATCCGCAACATCGATCCCCACCAAACCCAGTTGATTAACCGTTCCCGCCGTGGCCAAATGCTCCTGGCTGGCCAAACCCTCTACATCCTGGAGGTGCAACCGGCAGGCTATGCCCCCCTGGCTGCCAACGAGGCAGAAAAATCTGCCCAGATCAACATCCTAGAAGTGATGCCTTTCGGTAGCTTTGGCCGCGTGTACTTGGGAGGGGAAGAGCGAGATATTCTGGCCGCCTGCCGCGCTGCCGAAGCCGTTTTGGCGGGGGTTTCCGGTCGGGAGCCCCTCTTGTTGCCTGAGGAGGTGTAGCCAATGGCAGACTCCGATCCCAAGCCAAGATCGCCCCTGTCGCAACGCCGGAATCCCTCTTCAGCAGAGCAGGTGAGGCTGTTGACGGAGCTGGCCGCTCCCTACCGCAGCTTGCGGCGCTTCATCTACTTGGCGGTGGGGTTCTCGGCTACCATCGGGGCGTTTGTGTTTTTCTTTCGAGCCCTGGCGGGACGGGACTTGAACACCACCTTGCCCAGCTTGGCCTTGCAGTTGGGGATCCTGGCCGGCGCCATCGGCCTGAACAGGCTGGAAAACCGCTCTCACCAGAAGGTGATCAGACAGGTCAAACAACGCTTGGGCATGCAGCAAGACTCCCAGGAGCCCCAACGGTCGGCGGACAGTTAGCCCGCCCATTCCCCGCAGCCCCTTTCTCAATCCAGATCAAAGTCATCATCATCCGCGTCAGCACTGCGCAGATAGCGGCGCTGAGTTTGGCGAGCGGGATCCCCTTGTGACCACTTTTGGACAATTTGGACACCCAGAAAGGTCAGAAAGGCCCCCAAAGCCACAAACGTGAGAAGTGGGATCGCCAGGATCACCACTGCGCCCAGGACATAGATAGCCACCCTGGGCAGAGACGGATCCACCCCCCAGCGGCGGCTGCGCACCCAATCGGTGAGCTGCTGATCCCAGCGGCGTAGGCGAGGGACGTTTTCCTCGAAGATCTCCAGCAAAATCGGCCCCAGACGACGCAGATTGCCCTGAGTTTGCCTTCGCCAATCTTGCACCGAGCGCCCCATGTTCGGGATCCCTTGTCCTGTCATCTTCAGGCCGATCCTAGCCCAACCCCAGCAACCTTCCCATTGGCCCACCGGATGTAAATTTGTTTGAACATTTGGATCGGAGATTTTGGAGGCTTCCCAGGACTACTGTACACTGAGGGCACTGGCGCAGCGATGTTGCTGCCCTGCGGATTCGGTAAACCTTTTTTTAACTTTTCAACCTGCTCGACTGGAGAACGCTAATGGCTCACTCGGTCAAGATCTACGACACCTGCATCGGCTGCACTCAGTGTGTGCGGGCTTGTCCCACCGACGTGTTGGAGATGGTGCCCTGGAAGGGAAAAAACAAAGCTGGGATGATCGCTGCCGCTCCCCGCACCGAAGACTGCGTTGGCTGCAAACGCTGTGAAACCGCTTGTCCCACCGATTTTCTGAGCATCCGGGTCTACCTTGGCCCCGAAACCACCCGCAGCATGGGCTTAGCCTACTGATGGGGGCACCTGGCCGCAACCCCACTCTCAACTGCCCACAGAGCACAAGTATTCCAGAGTACCAGAAAAGCAGTTTACTTCCCAACCCAGTTCCAGCCTTTCCCTCTTCCGGGGAGAGGCTGTGGCGTATGGCAGGTCTTAAGCTGTTTGGTGACTCTAGAGGGGGGATCCGCCCCCTTTTTTCCTTTAGGGCTGCAGATAGAGGCGGTGCTGCCGGATGTAGTGCTCCACGGCAGGGGGCACCAGGTAGCGGATAGACCCTCCCTTTTGGATTTGCTGTCGCAGGTAGGTGGAAGAGAGCGTCAGGGTAGGGGCTTCCAGGATTTGGGCTTGGATGGGCAGCTTTGCGGCCACCGCCTGCAGCACCTGGGCGGCATCGCCGGCATCCACCCGTGGGGCAACAATCCAATGGCAGAGGCGGGCCAGTTCTTCCGCTTGATACCACTGGGGCAGGTCCCGCAGAGCATCCACGCCGATGATCCAGTACCACTGGGTATTGGGTTGCTCCTGGATGAGGGTGCGCAGTGTCTCGATGGTGTAGGAGCGCCCCGAACGGCGGATCTCCAGCTCTGAGCAGGCGAAGCGCTCGTGGTCGGCAATGGCCAGCTTGACCATCGCCAAGCGGTCGGCTTTGCTGGCGCCAGGGGCCAGAGGCTTGTGGGGGGGATCCCCGGCGGGCATCCACAGCACCTGATCCAGGTCAAACTGCCAAAGAGCTTGTTCTGCCATGATCAAGTGGCCATGGTGCACAGGGTTGAAGGTTCCGCCCAGAATGGCAATGCGGCGGTGCTTCATGGCTGCTGGCTCAGGTAGGTGATGGCATCCCGCAGCCAATCTTCTGTTGGGCGGCGGTGGGTGGGCAGAGCTTGCAGGGCAGCTTGAATTTCCTGAGCACTGTAGCCCAGGGCCAGCAAGGCCATTTCCACCTCTTCTCGGATGGGCATGGGCGGCCCTCCGGCCAAGGGTTGATCCGCAACTCCCACCCCCTGTCGCCAGTGGGCCAGCTTGGTTTTCAGCTCCAGGGCCAGCCGTTGGGCCGTTTTATGGCCTACCCCCGGCGTGAGGGAGAGCAGGCGCACGTTTTCGGTCACCACCGCCTGCACCAGCTCCGGCAGGCTGAAGGTATTCAGCAGGGCCAAGCCCAAAGCCGGCCCCACCCCCGAGACTTTGATGAGTTCCACAAACAAGTCCCGCTCGGCTGGCGAGCCAAACCCGTACAACACCAGCTCAGTCTCTCGCACCACCAAATGGGTGAACACCCGGACGGGCTCCCCCACTGCAGGCAGTTGCTTGAGAAAACGTCCTGGGGCCTTGACGCGATAGCCGATCCCCTGCACCTCAACGGTGAGGCTGCTGCGCTCTCCCCATTCGATGGCCACAAGGTGGCCGCTTAAAAACGCGATCATGCTGCGAGTTTAATCTGGGTTTGGGATGCTCTGCTCGACTGGAGCTCCAAAGTCGGCCAAGCAATCTAAAGTCCTTGCCAAAGGCTGCTTCCCTACAAGGCTATTTCACAGACCATTTCTCTACCTGTAGACTGTTCCCCATCCAGCTCTGTATTCTCCCTCATCCATGCCGATTCGCCCTTTTCCCATCGGCCAATGGCTTTGGCTCCTGTTCTCGCTGGGGGTGCTGCTCTTTCTCCATCTTCCTCTGCTGGTGATCGTCCTTTACGCCTTTAGCCCCGATGAGGCGACTTTGCGCTTCCCTTTGCCGGGGCTGACCTGGCATTGGTTTGCCGTGGCCTGGGGGCGGGCAGATGGCGGGCAGATATTTGGCGGGCCTTGTTTTTGTCTTTGCGGGTGGCTGTGCTGGCTACCGGAGTGGCGGTGGTGCTGGGATCCCTGGCGGCAGCGGCTGTCTATCGTAGCCAATTTTTTGGCCGCGAGACGATCTCGTTTTTGGTGTTGCTGCCCATCGCCTTGCCGGGCATTGTCTCCGGGATCGCCTTGCGCTCGGCGATCCATTTGCTGCATATCCCTTTCAGCTTTTGGACAATTGTTATCGGCCATGCCACCTTTTGCCTGGTGGTGGTGTACAACAACGTGCTGGCCCGGTTTCGCCGCATGGGACGCTCTCAACTGGAGGCTTCTGCCGACTTGGGGGCCAATCCTCTGCAAACCTTTCGGTACATCCTTCTGCCCGAACTGGCCTCGGCCCTATTGGCGGGATCCCTGCTGGCGTTTGCCCTGTCTTTCGATGAGATTATCGTCACCACCTTCACCGCCGGCCAGCAGCAAACCTTGCCGATTTGGGTGTTTAGCCAGCTCACCAAGCCTCGGCAGCGTCCGGTGATCAGCGTGGTGGCCCTGGGGGTGATCGGCCTGACGGTGCTCCCCATTTGGCTGACCCATCATTGGACTCAAGAGAAAACCTCAACTCGCTGATGGCTCTTTCCAACCTCAGGCAAGGTTTGCGGCTTAGAAGGATCCCCAAGCATTGGCCGGAGTCGCTGTAACAGCAAGGAAACGCTGGCCCTGGTTGATCGCAGAGCCCTTGTGAGAAAATGTAACAAGCATTTCATTTCTGAAATTGAGGTATCTATGGCTGTCACTCGTGCCGGACGCGCCCCTCTCGTGCGGGGCAGCAGCGAGGGAAATCCTGCCAAGTTCATGGAAATGGCCAGCGCTTTGCTCAACACCCGCACCCGCCAAGGCAGCGGCAAAAAGGTTCAGGATCGCTCTTCCTACGGCAAGGCGGGCAATCCGCAAGAGTTTATGCAGATGGCCAGTGAATTGCGCCGCTCCCTGGAGCAGCAGGGTCGGTAGCCAATCCTGTCCACCCCCAGGGGATCCCCGTCCAGTTGCCTAAGCTGGACGGTTTTCTTGCTGCTCCTCTCAAGCCAGAGGCGGCCAATCGCTTCTGAGGCCACTCACCGGTGTTGGATCCCGTTACAGGCCCAACTTCGAGTCCAGAGCTCCGCCCTTGAGCTTCTGTGCAATGAGCCGGCAGAAGAGCAGCATGTCAGGATGGGAAAAGTGCTCATCGGGGCGCTCTTGCCGGTGGACGTGATTGAGGCCAAGACGACATGAAAAACAAAGGCTTTTGGCTGGCCGGGATCCTGGGGGTAATCTTGGATCAGGCGACCAAGCACTGGGCAGTGGAACGGCTGCTGCCGGGGCCAGAGATTGAGCTGTGGCCAGGGGTGTTTCACCTCACCTACGTGGAGAATACCGGCGCTGCTTGGAGCCTGTTTGAAGATTCGGCAGAGCTCTTGAAGTGGATCTCGCTGGGGGTGGCGCTGGCGTTGGCGCTGCTGGCCATTCGCGGCGGGATCCTGGGCCGATGGGAACAGGCCGGCTATGGCTTGGTGTGGGCAGGAGCCGTGGGGAACGGCATCGACCGCTTCGTCAACGGCTATGTCGTGGACTTTTTCAATTTGATCTGGATTCGCTTTCCGGTATTCAACGTGGCGGATGTGGCCATCAACCTCGGGGTGGCCTGCCTGCTGATCGGTTTGCTACGGGACAACTCGAAGAAAACGGGATCGACTTCCGCCTCGCCCTGCCTGGAGAAAAAGCCCGGTCGCGACAGCACCCACTTTAAGGATTGACGAGCCGATGAACAGCCTTCAGGGATCCCTTGGGATGCTCAGGCCTTTGGCCAGGGGGATCCCCGGTCAGCTGCAAGGACTCCGTCCGCCTATTGCAAACGGCTGGCTTGCTGAGCCACCTGGCAGAAGCGCTCGACATCCGCGGGCAAAGTGTTAAAAGCCGTCACCAGGCGGATTAAGTGGTGACCTTCCCCCAGCCAGCGGTAAAACCGAAACCCCGCTCCCTCTAGGGCCTGGAGAACCGGCTCCGGCAGCTCGATAAAAACCTCATTGGCCTCGGTGGGATATACCAACTTGGCTCCCGGCAGGGATCCCAGTCCCTGCGCCAACCGTTGGGCCATCGCGTTGGCATGGCGAGCATTGCGCAGCCACACCCCATCCTGGAGATAGGCCTGCAATTGGGCAGACAAAAAGCGCATCTTCGAGAGCAGATGGCCACTGCGCTTGCGACGAAACTCAAAATCGCCCACCTGATTTGGATGAAAAAACACCACCGCTTCCGCAGCCCAGGCTCCATTTTTGGTGGCCCCAAAGGACAGCACATCCACCCCCGCTTTCCAGGTCATCTCGGCAGGGGTGCAACCCAAACCGACCAAGGCGTTGGCAAAGCGGGCCCCATCCATATGCACCTTAAGGCCAAAGTGATGGGCCAAATCCGCCAGGGATCCAAGCTGCTCCAAGGAGTAGAGGGTGCCGGCCTCGGTGGCTTGCGTCAGGCTGAGGCAGGCAGGTTGTACGTGATGAACCACCCCAAACCCCGCCCGCTCCAGGGCCGTTTTTAAGTTGCCCCAGTCAATACGGCCTTGTTCCCCTGGGATCCCCACCAACTTGGCCCCACCTGTAAACAGCTCTGGCGCTCCACATTCGTCCAGATTGATGTGGGCCTCGGGATGGCAATAAATCGCCCCGTAGGGCGGGGTGAGCACCGAAAGGGCCAGGGCATTGGCAGCAGATCCTGTTGCCACCGGAAACACTGCCACTTCATGCTCGAAGATCTCGGCAAACAGCCTTTGCACCTGCGCTGTGCATTCGTCCCCTCCATAGGGCATGGCGGATCCCTTGAGGGCCAACAGGGCTTCCATCACCTCAGGACAGGCGCCTGTAACATTGTCGCTGCAGAAGTTCATGGCCTGGACAACTGGGGGATCTCGCCGAGGAAAGGTTAGGGCCAGTTTATTTCGCGCCAACCCAACCGGGATCCTCCAAAGTATCCCAGGCTTGACCTGCCTCTCCCTCAACCGTTTGCAATAGCGGGACAGAGTCCTTTTGGGGATGGGAAGGCGGCTCAGGCTGGTCGCGATAGCGGGACGGAGTCCTTTCGCAATAGCGGGATGGGGTCTTTGCACTCCACCACAACCCCAAAGCGGGCCCCAACCCCAACAACAGGCCCAGCCCCGCCGGCGCAACAATGCCGGAGCCCAGGCTCATCAACAGGGCAAAAGCAAAATTAGCTACATAGAGCACCAGCGGCCCCACCAACTGGCGGCGGTCAAGGATGGGTTGATCCTCGCCCCACAGCAGATTGGCCACCGTCATGAAGGCAGCCCCGGTCAGCATCCAACCACCGAAGTTTTGCAGCGGCATACCGAAGAAGGGCCCCGGCTGAAACCACGTCCAAAACGGGATCAAGCCGCGGGTCATGGCCGGATCCAGCACGAAGTCCCAGGCGGTGAGCAGCAACGCCCCCAACATGATGGCCTCGAAGTGGATCAACCAGTGGCGCTGGGTTCGCAGAGCCACACGCGCCAACAAATAGGACGACAACCCCACATAAAACCAAGACAGAGGGATGGTAAAAGGCACCAACCCGGCAATCTTGTAGCCCAGCCCACTCAGGTAGCCGTAGTTGCCAAAGGGGATCCCAGTGCTGGTACCCAACAGCTCACTGCCCAAGGAAATGCCCACCGCCGGGATCAAAAACATCAACAGGCGCCGCATCCCCAACAGCCGGGATCCCATCAGAGCTGCTGCCAGCGCACCGAACACCATGTAGGCCACGCCGCCATTGCCCATGCTCAAGGAGAAAGCTTGAATGCCAATGGGGGGCAAACTGGCCACCCACTCAGGATGGGGTACAACCCAGAGCAACCCTGCCAACCCAAAAAGCAAAGACAGAATGTGCAAACCCAGAGCTAAGGCCTCCAGCCGCTGCCAAATCGAGCCAGACAGGGGCAGAACACTTCGCCCAACAGAAGACTGGAAAGGCAGGCTGACGAGAACACCAGAGGACGAGAACCAACGCATGAGAAACTCCCGAAGAGTGGTTAAGCGAAGCCGCTCTGTCTCCTTGCAACCCATACGGCGGCTGAGGGAAAAAGCGGATGGCCCCAAGAGAGAGCCTAAAGCCAAGAACAAGCCCGCTTGTTTGCAGGCCGGCCTACTTGGAATGGCCCTCTGGACGGAGATGTCACCACCGCTAACGGTGACACTGCTGATATTTTGCTGTCTATTGTATCAATTCGTAAACATATCGCCCGTTTTTCCTCAGGTCTCCTCCCCGTCTTCGCCGCAGGGATCCCGGGTGGGGGTGTACGCCCAGTTGGCTCGTACTGTGGAGCGCCAGGACTGGCTTCAGGCCCTGCAGCTGGTGGATCTGTTGCAGCAGCACACGGAAGATCCCGCCCAGCGTCAGGATCTGGAAGACTATCGGCTGGAGCTGGAAAAATATCGTTCTGCTTATGGGGATCCGCCGCCGCCCCAGTGGCCGTTTTTGCACAAGCCCTTCGTTGGGGAATTTCCTGTCACCAACCTCTTCGACCATGACTTGCCTTTGGGGGAGAGGGATGGCAACAGACGGTTTGTGAGTGGGCAAGGCCAAGTTTGGATCCCTGGCCCGCTGCACCCCTGTGGCAAAAGCGATGGCCATGCCGGTTATGACTGGGAGATGCCGGTGGGCACCCCGATCCTGGCCGCTGCCGCCGGTCGGGTCACCCTGGCCCGTGAGGAGCCGGAGTTTTTTTGCCCCGGCTTGGGCCGACCGGTCAGGGGGTTGCGGGTGCGCCTTTTGCACGAGCCAGAACTCTCGGAGGGGGAGAGAACAGACGGGAGAGCACTTCCCCGCTGGGAGACCCTCTACGCCCACCTCAGTCAAATCGGGGTGCAGGAGGGGCAAGTGGTGGCCGCAGGAGCAGTCATCGGCCTATCGGGAGACAGCGGCTGTGCCAGCGGGCCCCATCTCCATTTCGAGGTGCGTCGCTTCGACAACACCAACTCCGGCCAACCAGCTGCCGTCGATCCCTACGGGTGGTTTGGGTCTGGCCTGGATCCCTGGAGCATTCATCCCCTTGGGGCCGAAAGCCTGTTCCTTTGGGAGGTGGGACAAGCCCCCAGCTTGGGAGCTTGCTGGCAAGGGTAGCGATAGCCATGACGGACATCCGCTCTGGGCGAGACCTCGCTGACAAAGATGGATATTGACAGGCAGATTCACAACAGTCACAACAGATGATGGACTTATAGATCTCGACGGACAAAGCCATCTCCCTCCCATTGGTAGAGGGTAGCCCTCAAATCACGGCTGGCACCGGGCGGGCTTGAGATGACCAGGATCCCTTGCGGGCTGACCCGCAGGCTGGCATTGCTCAGATCCGTCACGCTCAGCAGCGGCACAAGTCCCTCAGGCCGGTGTTCCAAGACCAAGACAGAGCGCAGCAGGCTGATGCCCCCTCGCTCGGTAAGGAGCACCAACTTGGGCTGTGGGCTGGAGGTAATGTCCGTGCGCAGGTGAGCCTCCACCAACCGTCCTGGGATCGGCTCAGCTGTGTGGAGTAGACGAAAGCTATACCCCCCCTGGTGCTCGAAGCTGAGAACGCGCACCACCGGCTCCACGGTGGGCTGCCGCTGAATCTGAAACACGGCCACCACATCCTGGCGAGATGGGGAAGTTAGGCTGGCCGGGAACAGGCGCAGGTTTTCACCGCGATTGCCGCGAATAAAATCCCACCAAATGGATTGATTGAATAAAGCCACAACCCCACCTCGAGCAGTGCCGCCCTCAGAAGGAACCGGCAGCAGCGGAAGCACGGGCTGGGGATAGGCAGGAACAGCAGCAACCGGTAGAGTGGCAGCCAAGGCCGCTCCCCAGGCTATTCGACCAAAGGAACACAACAGCTTCCGCATATTTCCTCACTCCTCGCCCCTAAAATTCTAAAGGACTCCAAGGTTCTCCCAGTCAACCAAACAGCCGGGATACAGGGATCCCTTTTATGTCGAACGCAACCTCGATCTCACCTTGATCTCGCCTGGCAATGGGCTACCAAGTTAGGGTGAAAAGCCTGGAGCTTCCTCTGTAGCCAACAAAGTCGGCTTGGAACGACGCCCCGCCAATTTGAAAGGGATCCCCCAGGAGCAAGGGGCAGCCCCCCCGACGGAGGGCTCTATTTTTCGGCAGCCAAAAACAATTGGGCCCGCCAAAAGCAGGCAATGGACTTGCTGTCCAAATCCATTCCCAAACGGGCCATTTCTGTAAGCTCAGAAGCAGAAAACTCCACTACGGTAATATCTTCATCCTCATCCTTATCGGGAGGGGAATCCAGCACTTCCAGCTCCCGCGCCAAATAGGCATACATAATCTCGCTGGAATAGCCGGGGCACAAATAAAATTGGCCAAGGGGATCCCAGCGATGGGCACGCAGGCCCGTTTCTTCTTCCAGCTCGCGGCGAATGGTGTCATCGGGATGCTCCCCTGGCTCGACCGTGCCTGCCGGAAATTCATAAAGGTAGGAGGCAACCGCAAAGCGATATTGACGAATGCAGACGAACTTGCCTGCTGCAGTGACGGGCACTGCCACCACCCCGCCAGGATGGATGAGGTACTCCCGCTCCCCCTCTTTGCCGTTGGGAAAACGCAAACGCTGGCTGACGAAGGTGTATTTGTGGCCTTGATAGCGCAGGCGCTCACGAATCACCTGAGATGGGTTTTGCATGGCAAGGGATCCCGAGAGTAGAGCCGCTCTCAGCTTAATGGTTTCCGGCGCTGTTGCAACCGGGCAATCCAGAGGGATCCACACGCCCTTGGGATCCCGTGTCTGGGGTAGAGTCAGGAAAAGCACAAAAGTTGCAGGCCATGATTTACCCTCCCTTGAAGGAGTTTCTTGCCCTCACCAAGCAGGGCAACTTTATCCCGGTGTACCAGGAATGGGTGGCGGATTTGGAAACGCCGGTTTCTGCCTGGTATCGGGTTTGTGCCGGCCAGCCCTACAACTTTCTCCTGGAGTCGGTGGAGGGGGGGGAACAGGTGGCCCGCTACAGCTTCTTGGGCTGCGATCCCCTGTGGGTTTTGGAAATACGCGGGGATCAGGCGCTACAGCGATACCGCGATGGCCGACAGGAGCACCACCAAGGGGATCCCTTTGCCATCTTGGCCCGCTGCTTGCAGCCCTATGAGCCGGTGCATTTGCCGGAATTGCCCAGCAGCATCGGCGGCCTGTTTGGCTACTGGGGCTACGAGCTGATTCGCTGGATTGAGCCCAAGGTGCCCATCCACCCCCTGCAGCCGGGGGATCCCCCTGATGCCGTTTTGATGCAGGTGGACAGCATCCTGCTCTTTGACCAGGTGAAGCGCAAGATCTGGGTGGTGGCCTTCGCCGATACCCGTCACCACGCTGCCGAGGAAGCCTATGCCCAAGCCTGCCGGCGGGTGGAAAAGCTGATGCAGCAGCTCAGCGCTCCTCTTTCCCTGGCCCATCTGCACCTCAACTGGAAGCCCCACCTGTCGGAAAGGACTCCGTCCCGCTGGCGCGAACAAATCCCCCCCAGCACCCTGAGCCGCCCAGCCTACTGCCAAGCCGTGGAACAGGCTAAGGACTACATCCGCGCCGGAGATATCTTCCAGGTAGTGCTCTCGCAGCGGTTTACCATCTCCTTTGCGGGGGATCCCTTTCGCCTCTACCGCTCGTTGCGGCTGATTAACCCTTCCCCTTATATGGCGTTTTTGCAGTTTGGGAATCTCTGCCTCATCGGCTCCAGCCCAGAGGTGATGGTCAAACTCAGCCGGGTGGGAGAAGACCGCATCGCCACCGTGCGCCCCATTGCCGGCACCCGCCCCCGCGGCACCACCCCTCTGGAAGACCGGCAGCTGGAGCAAGAGCTGTTGGCAGATCCCAAAGAACGGGCCGAACATGTGATGCTGGTGGATCTGGCCCGCAATGACCTGGGACGGGTCTGCCAACTGGGATCTGTGCAGGTGGACGACCTGATGCAGATCGAGCGCTACAGCCATGTGATGCACATCGTCAGCAACGTGGTGGGGCGGCTGGATCCCCAGTACAGCGCCTGGGATCTGCTGCGGGCCACCTTCCCTGCCGGCACTGTTACCGGCGCCCCCAAAATCCGCGCCATGCAGATTATTCATGAGCTGGAAGGATGCCGCCGCGGGCCCTATGCCGGCGCCTATGGCTACTACGACTTTTCTGGCCAACTGAACACCGCCATCACCATCCGCACTCTGCTGGTTCATCAGGGCCAGGTGAGCTTGCAGGCCGGGGCAGGTATTGTGGCCGACTCGGATCCGGAGCGGGAATACCAAGAATGTCTGAACAAAGCGCGGGGCATGTTAATGGCTGTGGCCAGTTTGCAGGAGACCTAGCCGATGTTGGCCCAGTTGCGCTTCAGCCCTGCGGTTCGCGTCAGCGGGACGGAGTCCTTACAGGAGCTCCAGCAGCCGGATCCAGAGACCGTAGAGCAGGCTTTTGAAATGTTTTCCACAGAGGGCTATCTGGTGTTGCCGGAGATCTTTCCCCCCGAGCTCATCGACAAGTTGCACAGCAGCTTTCTGGCCACCTACAGCCACTACTGCACCCACGAAAACCACGCCGATGCCCTGTTAGTGGGCAATAGACGGGTGATGGTAACGGTTCGCCTGGAGGGCCCCTTCAACGATCCCCTCATCTATGCCCATCCTCTGATCTTGCCCATCCTGAAGCGGATTTTGGGGCCGGAGTTGATCTTGAGCGGGCTGGGGGCGGTGGTCTCTCTGCCGGGATCCGCCGATCAACAAGTTCACCGGGATCTGTCTCATCTGTTTGGCGACGAGGCCTTGGATGCGATCATTCCTTGCTATGCCGTAAACTACCCGACTCCGACCGCTAAGCGGTACGGAGCGGGCTTTCAGTAGCCCTGAGCCTGCTCTGCT
>NZ_JANSIK010000200.1:0-628 GCF_047462035.1 Synechococcus sp. R5-15
CAGGCCAAGATGCAAGAATACATGGACAACGGCTGCCGGCTGGGGTGGCTGCTGGATCCCAAGGCCAAGCGGGTGATGATCTACCGACAAGAGCAAGCGCCGGAATTGGTCGAAGATCCGGAAACCCTATCAGGAGAGGACGTGCTGCCGGGCTTCACCTTGCCCATTCGCAAGATCTGGTCGGCTTGATATGAGTAGCTTTCACGGATTTACGATCCCTGATACAGCTTTTTTCCACACCCTTAACCCAGCCAACTCTGATGGATCTCTTGCATGACAGGGATCCCACGCAATTGCAGAACTCTCCCAACGTTGGAAACAGCTGCAGTAAAAATGTTGAGCGATAGGCCAAAAACAGGCGGAGTCACACTACCATGGCTGCTCTGACTCTGAATCTATCTCCCCTGATAACCCTCAGCCGAGCAGATTTTATCCGGCTTTGTGCCGCTAATCCTGAGCTGAAGCTGGAGCGTACTGCCCAAGGAGAATTGGTCATCATGTCTCCAACCGGTGGGGAAACGGGCAATCTTAACTTTGAAATTGCCGGGGAAGTTTATGTTTGGAATCGGCAATCGGGCCGAGGGAAAAGCTTTGATTCTTCCACCGGATTTTCCTTGCCTTCAGGCAG